>JANOAM010000384.1:0-12723 GCA_031411215.1 Betaproteobacteria bacterium | reverse complement strand
ATCAGGTCGCCGCCGTTGACGCGGTGGTGCTGGCTGATCGAGCCTTCACCCGTGTCGTGCGCGAAGTTGCCGCGTTTGGCGCCGCCGTTGAGCGCCAGGATGGCGTTGGCGCTGAGCGCACCAAAGCTCATCGCGCTGATGTTGAAGATGCTGGCGCTGTAGGGCTGCGTGCAGCTGGTGCCGCCCGCACCTATGGTGATGCGGAAGTCGTGGGTGGCCAGCTTCGTCGGCGCCATCGAATGGTTGATCCACTCGTAGCCCATGGCCTGCACATCCAGCTGCGTGCCGAAGGGCCGCTTGTCGGCGTCGCCCTTGGCGCGCTGGTAGACCAGGCTGCGCTGCTGACGCGAGAACGGCGCGGCCTCGTGGTCGCTTTCAATGAAGTACTGGCGGATCTCCGGCCGTATGAATTCCAGCAGGAAACGGAAGTGCCCGATCAGCGGGTAGTTGCGCAGCACGGAATGGCGGCGCTGCCGCGTGTCGCGCCAACCCAGGCCCAGCAGGAACAGGCACAGCAGCGCCCAGCCGCCACCCCTGCCAAAAGCCACGAAGGTGAAGGTGAAGAGCAAGGTGCCGATGGCGCTGAGCAGCCATGCGGAATAGCGCACCGGGAAATGGGCGTCCAGCCTGTGCAGCCAACCGTGCATGCGGAGTCCTCCTGGGCAGACGTTGTGCCGCGCTGATGCTAGTCGCGCCCCTTGCCCACAGCCTGGCGAGTTACCCGGTGATGCCCGTGCAATTCCGGCCTTGGACAAGGTCGGCGCACGGCGGTCCTGCGGGCTGGCTGGCTATACTTCCGCCGGTCAGCGCCGATTTGTTCCAGATTGCGGGCGCTCTAACAAATGCCGCTAAAGAGGGACGCCGACCCGGTGCCCGCTATAGCGGCGCCGGGTTTTTTTCATGTCCTGCCTTGGTTTGATCACACCGCAGCAGATGCACTTCAGCCAGGCCTTGCCGCTGAAGAGCGGCGCGGTGCTGGCGGGCTACACACTGAGCTACGAGACCTACGGCACGCTCAACGCCGACAAGAACAACGCGGTGCTGGTGTGCCACGCACTCAACGCCAGCCACCATGTGGCCGGGCTGCATGCCGATGGCAGCGTGGGCTGGTGGGACAACCTCATCGGCCCCGGCAAGCCGCTGGACACCAACCGCTTCTTCGTCATCGGCGTCAACAACCCCGGCTCCTGCTTCGGCAGCACCGGGCCCATGCATGTGAACCCGGCCACCGGCCGTGTCTATGGCGCGGACTTCCCCGTGGTGACGGTGGAAGACTGGGTGGATGCACAAGCGCGGCTGATCAGCGCGTTGGGCATTGAACAGCTGGCGGCCGTGGTGGGCGGCAGCCTGGGTGGCATGCAGGCGCTGGACTGGACGTTGCGCCATCCGCACCGTGTGCGGCACTGCGTGGCGGTGGCCACGGCGCCCAACCTGAGCGCGCAGAACATCGCCTTCAATGAAGTGGCGCGCCGCGCCATCGTCACCGACCCGGACTTCCACGGTGGCCACTTCTACGAACATGGTGTGATACCGAAACGCGGCCTGCGTGTGGCCCGCATGATCGGCCACATCACCTACCTGTCCGACGACGCGATGGAAGCCAAGTTCGGCCGCGAACTCAAGTCAGGTGTTGGCGGTCAACTGGGCTACAGCACGCAGGAGATCGAGTTCCAGATCGAAAGCTACCTGCGCCACCAGGGTGACAAGTTCAGCGAGTATTTCGACGCCAACACCTACCTGCTGATCACCCGCGCGCTGGACTACTTCGACCCGGCGCGTGAGCACGGCGGCAACCTGAGCCAGGCCTTCGCGGTGGCCAAGGACCAGCGCTTCCTGCTGGTGAGCTTCACCACCGACTGGCGCTTCAGTCCGGCGCGCAGCCGCGAACTCGTCAAGGCGCTGGTCGACAACCGCATCCAGGTCAGCTACGCCGAGATCGCCGCGCCGCATGGTCACGACGCCTTCTTGCTGGACGACCCGCGTTACCACGGTGTGATGCGGGCTTACTTCGACGGGATATCCACATGAGCGATCGTGCGGATTGGGAAGTCATTGCGAGCCTCGTCCCGCAAGGCAGCCGTGTGCTGGACCTGGGCTGCGGCACCGGTGAACTGCTGGCCTACCTGCAGGCCACCAAAGGCTGCACGGGTTATGGCATCGAGATCGCCGACGCCAACGTGCAGGCCTGCGTGCAGCGCGGTGTCAATGTCATCCAGCTGAACCTGGAAGAAGGCCTGGCGCTGTTTGACGACCGCAGCTTTGACGTGGTGCTGCAACTGGACACGCTGCAACACCTGCGCAACACCGAACACATGCTGCGCGAGACGGCGCGTGTGGGCCGCATCGGCATCGTCGCCTTCCCCAACTTCGCGCATTGGCCCAACCGCTTGGCGGTGGCCCTGGGCCGCATGCCCGTGACCAAGGTGCTGCCTTACCAGTGGTATGACACGCCCAACATCCGCGTCGGCACGCTGGCCGACTTTGAAGTGCTGGCCCAGAAATGCGGCCTGCACGTCACTGACCGCTTCGGCCTGCAGGCCGGGCAGGTGGTGCGGCGCTGGCCCAATCTGCTGGCCAGCGTGGCGGTTTTCAGGTTTGAACAGCGCTGAGGTCGCTGCAGACGCGCGTTAGGCTTTTGGCAGCAGCAAGGTGAACGTGCTGCCCTGGCCCGGCGCGCTGCGCACGGCAATCTCGCCGCCCATGGCATGTGCCAGCTGTCGCGACAAGGCCAGGCCCAGCCCCGTGCCCTGCACCGGGCCGCGTTCCGCACCCAGGCGGTCGAAGGCGTTGAACAGGCGCGCTTGCTGCGCCGCATCCAGCCCCGGCCCGCTGTCAGCCACGGCCAGCGCCCACTGACCGTCCACGTCATGCAGCGACACCCGCACCCAGCCCTGCGGGCGGTTGTATTTGACGGCGTTGGACAGCAGGTTGCTGACGATCTGCTTGACACGTTTGCGGTCGGCCAGCACCCGCTCGGCCTGGCCGGCGGGCAGGGCGTCGTCCAGCGTCACGGCCAGGTCGTTGGCGCCGGAGTGCACCATGGCCCAGGCCTCTTCCACCACGGGGCGCAGCGGCACGGGTTCCTGGAGCACGGTCATGTGGCCGGTTTCGGCGCTGCTCATGTCCAGGATGTCGTCCATCAGCGCCAGCAGGTGGCGTCCACTGGCTAGCACCTGGCGGTTCCAGCCCTGCTGGCGCTCCGTGCCACCGGGGTCCAGTTCCAGCAGCTGCGCAAAGCCCAGGATGGCGTTCAGCGGCGTGCGCAGTTCATGGCTCACGCGCGACAGGAACTGCGACTTGGCCAGGTCCGCCGCTGCGGCGCGGTCACGTTCCACACGCAGCGCCTCAGCCAGCTTGGCCGCAGTCACGTCGGTGTGCGTGCCCACCATGCGCAGCGGCCGGCCCGCGGTGTCGCGGCTGATGACCAGGCCACGCGACAGGATCCACTTCCACTGCCCGTCCTTGCACTGCACACGGTGTTCGTTGATGTAGCGCGCGCTGCGCCCTTCGAAGTGGGCGTTGCGGTCTGCGCGCATGCCTGCCAGGTCGTCGGGGTGGGTGCGCGCGTCCAGCGCGTCGGGCGTGTCGGGCAGTTCATGTGGTGCAAAGCCGTACAGCGCCTTGCACTGCGGCGACAGGATCTCCACGCCGTCCTGCAGGCGCCAGTCCCAGACACCGTCGCCCGTGGCCTCCAGCGCGTTTTTCCACAGCTCGGCCTGGGCCCGGATCTCGGCTTCGGCGTGTTTGCGTTCGGTGATGTCGAACAGCACGCCGACGCGGGCCCGTTCGCCTTCTTCGGCTGGTGCGGCGGCGCTGATCGCCTGGACCCACTTTTCTGTGCCGTCACGCAGGCGGATGCGCAGCTGGTAGATCAGCGACTCATCCGCTTGGATGACTCGCTCCAGCCGCCGCGCGATCTCGGCCGCGTCGTCCGGGTGGCGAAGGCGCGTCAGGGCCTGGCCGTCGGCCATCACCTCTTCGGGCGTCAGGCCGTAGAGCTGGCGCACATGGTCGCTGACATAGGTGTAGCGCCGCGTGCCGTCCGCGGCGATGCCGATGCGGTACACCACGCCCGGGACCAGGCGCACCACCTGCTCCAACTGCATCTGGCTGCGCTGCAGGGCTTCGCGTTCGCGCACCCGGCTGGTGATCTCTTCAACCGTGCCTTCGTAGTACAGGATGCC
Organism: Betaproteobacteria bacterium; assembly: GCA_031411215.1. Classification (GTDB taxonomy): domain Bacteria; phylum Pseudomonadota; class Gammaproteobacteria; order Burkholderiales; family Burkholderiaceae_C; genus Rubrivivax. Next base: position 8,539 of record JANOAM010000384.1, on the reverse strand, counting down.
GCCCGGCGCGTCGCGCAGCACGTGGGCGTTTTCGCGCACCCAGATGCGTTCGCGGCTCTTGAGGCGGAAGACCTCGGACTCAAAGCCCACAACCTGGCCATCGCGTTCCAGCAGCGTCTTGAACGCGGCCCGCCGGGCCGGGTCCACGTACCACTCGCTGGCGATGTCCCGCACCATTGCAATCAACTCGGCTTCGCCGTCGCAGCCGTTGAGCGCCACCAGCGCCGGGTTGGCACGCAGCATGCGGCCGTCGGGCAGGGACCGGTAGGCGCCCATGGGCAGGAAGTCGAACAGCGACTGGAAGTTGTCCATGGACGCTGCCTGCTGCCCCGGCCTTCAGTCGAGTGTGACTTCGGTGCGCACGGTGCCCGCCCGGTCTGCCGTGGCCGTGAGCGCGATGGCCGTGCCGCGCGCACCGCGCACCACCCATTCGGTGACGGCGCGGTCGCCGGTGATCTCGCGGTTGGGCAGGAAGGCCTGCAGCGACGACTTGGGCGCATGGCCTTCCAGGTGCGCGCCTTCCACGCGTTCCTTGCCCGTGACCAGGCTGGTGCCCGGCGGCAGGTGGATGTTGAAGATCGTGCCACGCACGGTCTTGCGTTCCTTGGCGCGCTGGGTCACGTAACTGGGCAGGTAGCCCGCGTTGGCGACGGCAAAACGCACACGCCAGGTGTCGGGGCCCAGGGCACGCACCTCGGCGCGCAGCACCTCCAGCTTGGGCAGGGACAGCGCGATCTGCGTCATCCAGGCCGGGAAACGCGCGGCTTCGCGTTCACGCAGGTGCGGCGGCGGGTTGCGCCAGTAGTTCAAACGGTCCCAGCCGCCAAATTCCACCATGCCCAGCTGCGGGTGGCGGAAGGCGTACCAGTCCACGTGGGCCTTGCCACCGCACTGTTCGTCGCTCCACTTCAAGAGCTTCAGGTCGTCTTCCACCGGGTGGTCGCGGTACCACTCGATCCACTTGTAGTCGGTGATGCCGGCTTCCTTGTTGGGCGCCCAGATCTCCACCGTCCAGAACAGCGCCCCCATGTGTTCGTAGACCCAGTCCTGGGTGCCGGTGATGACTTCCTTGGGGTGGTACTTGAACTCGTGGAAGATGCTGATGGCCGGGTAGCCCGTGCTCTTGGCGCCAAGGTCGCTGAAGCGCTTGATCATCCACAGGTCTTCCGGCGTCATGTCGTCGTCGCTCTGCGTGCCCATGGGCCGCAGGATGACGCCGCTGTGCGTGTGGAAGCTGACGGCCGCGCCGATGTTGGGGTGGCTGGTGATGAAGTCCACCATGGCGCGCACTTCGGGCTCGCTGGTGGGGTAGGGACCTGCGCCCTGCTGCTGGTATTCCTGCCGCCAGTGGCTGGGGAAGTTGCGGTTGAGGTCCAGGCCTTCCGGGTCGCGGTTGGCGGTGATCTTCAGGCCGTCGAAATTCTTCAGCGTGCCTTCCGGCACGATGCGGAAGTACTCGCCGCCAAATTCGCCCGGCTCGCGCGCGACCATCAGCCGCGGCTCCTGCGGGTGCTTCTTGTAGGGGCCATGCGGGTCCGGGATGCGCATGCTGAGGATGCGTCCGTCGCCGTCCACGTCCTCGATGGTCAGGCCCTCCACCGGTTCTTCGTCAAACGGGTACTTGCGCGTGGAAGAGCGGATGTGCCGCGGCCGGTCGGCCAGCGCCAATTCCGCACCATCGGGGTTCAGGCGCGGCACGATGTAGACCACGCGCGTGTCCAGCAGCTGCTTCACCTGCGCGTCGTGGCCGTAGCCGCTGACCAGTTGGTGCAACCAGTACAGGCAGGCCGTGCCGGCGGTGAGTTCGGCAGCGTGGATGTTGCCGTCGGCCCAGAACGCGGGCTTGTCGGTGTCGGGCCCGGTGGCCTGGTTGGTGATGGCCAGCAACCAGATGTCGCGGCCTTCATAACTCTTGCCGATGCTGAACAGGCGCACCAGGCGGGGTTCCGCCAGCGCGTAGTCCTGCAGCAGGCGTGTCAGTTCGGGGTAGCGGTAGAACTGGTCGAAACGCGGGACGGGGGTCGCGGGCATGGGGCAAGGGGGAAGTCAGGCAGTGCCTGGCATGCTACCCGGCGGCGTCCGCTTCCCACCCCGCTACTGACCCTTGAAAAGCGCCTGAAAGTGCCTGGATACGGGCAGGGTCTCGGCCCGGCCGCGCAGCGTGAGGTGCATGTGGCCCTCGTCCACCCGCACGGCGCTGGCGATGTGGCGGTGGTTGACGATGACCGAGCGGTGCACCTGCCAGAAGAGACCTTCGTCCAGTTGGGTCAGCAGTTCCTTCAGCGCGGTGCGGATCAGCGCATCCCCACCCGCGTGCACGATGCGGGTGTAGCGGCTGTCGCTTTCGAAATAGAGGACCTCGTCGCAGCGGATCAGGCGTACCTCCTTGCCCACGCTGGCCTGCAGCACCTGCAAAGGCGCCGGGCGCCGGGATTGCGCGTTCGCTTGAGAAGTCAGCTGACTCAGCAGGGCCTGCAGGTCGGTGGTTGGCACCTGTGGTTCGGCCGCGGCCCTGCGCACCTGCAGGCGTTGCACCGTTTGCGCCAGCCGTGCCGGGTCCACGGGCTTCATCAGGTAGTCCACGGCACCGGCGTCGAAGGCGGCCAGGGCGTGGTCGCCATAGGCAGTGACAAAGACCACCTGGGCCTGGCTGCCGATGCGCCGCGCCACGTCAATGCCGCTCAAGCCTGGCATGCGGATGTCCAGGAAGCAGACCTCGGGATCCAGCTCCAGGAAGGCGTCCCAGGCGTCGACGCCGTTTTCGGCGGCAGCCACCACATCGGCGTCGGGCCAGGCTTGGTGCAGCGCGGCCAGCAGCTGTTCACGCGGGGCTTCTTCGTCGTCGGCGATCAGGATGCGGGTGCGGTTCATGCTGAAGTTTTCAAGGGCAGTTGCAGGCGCGCGCGGCAGCCGCCACCTTCGGCCGCGCCGAGATCCAGCCGCGCGTCGGTGCCGCAGGCCAGTTGCAGGCGCTCACGGATGTTGGACAGGCCGACACCGTCCTGCATGTCCGGTGCAGGGCCGGGGCCGTTGTCCAGCACCTCGAACACGGCCGCCGCAACTGCGCGGCGGCCGGTGATGTGCAGCCGGCCGCCGCGCAGTTGCGGCTCCAGGCCGTGCTGAATGGCGTTTTCCACCAGGGTCAGCAACACACCCGGCGGCAGTTGCACCGCTTGCAGGTCCGCCGACACGTCCACCTGCCAGGCCAGGCGTTCGCCCATGCGCAGCTGCATCACCTGCAAATAGTGCTGCACCACTTGCAGTTCTTCACCCACGGTCAGCAATGGGCGGTTGAACAAGGGCAGCGTGGCACGCAGGTAGCTGGTCAGTGCAGCCAGCAGCGGCGCGGCACGGTCGTCCTTGGTCTGCACCCAGTGCTGCACGGACGCCAGCGTGTTGAACAGGAAGTGCGGCTCCAGCTGCGCCGCGGCCAGGCGGCGGGCCATCTCGATGGACTTTTTGCGTTCGGCCTGTTCACGCAGCCGGCCTTCGATCTGGCCAGAACGCCAGACCACCAGGAACCACTGCACCGCCACCAGCAGCGACGTGCCTATGGCCAGGACCAGGCCCAGCGCCTCGCGGTCGCTGCGTTCCGGCACGCGCCAGCGGATGCCCAGGGCCAGCAGGATCAGCAACAGGGCGCTGCCCATCTGGGCCTGCATCAGCGGCCGTCGCCAGGGCCGCCACCACAGCCAGCGCAGCGTCACCGAGGCCAACACGGCCATGGCCACCAGCGCACTGGTCAGCCGCGCCGTGTGTTCCGCAGGCGCGATCTGCAGCACGACAAAAGCCACGGTGGCGAAATTGATGGCCGACATCGCCAGCAGCGTGGGGCTGGGCCCGTCGCTGCCGGCAGCGGCCATCTCTTCGGCCGTGAAGGGCCGTTTGGGGCCGGGGTACCAGATCTGGCTCCAGTCCATGCCTGGGCGGGTTGGGCTCATGCGGCCAGTCTAGGTGCGCACTGGCGGGCGCCGCGTCGTGCTGCGGCCAGCGGCGGGCGCCGCTGCATGGTTGGCGCCCGCCACGGTTGAACGGCGGGATCCAGTCAGGCCTGGCAGGGCCCGGCGGCGACGGTGCGGCCGCCGACGAAGACGCGCATCTCACCCGGGGCCAGCGCCTGCCAGGGCTCGTCCGCCGTCAGCGGCGCGGTGGCTACGATGGCGGCGCGGTCGGTGGGTTGCGTCATCTGCGCGAAGTCCACGCTCAAGTCTTCGTCGGACAGCTGCGCACGGCCGAAAGGGTGGGCGCGTTCCAGCACATGCAGGTGCGTGGAGCAGTGCGCCGACAGCGCCTGCCCGTTGCTCAGCAACAGGTTGAAAGTGCCGTGGCGGGCGGGTACGGGAAGCAGCTCGCGCAGTGTGCAGGTGAGTTCCTCCACCGAGGGCACGGCGGCGTGGGCTTTGGCCAGTTCCTGCATCAGCCAGCAAAAGGCACGTTCGCTGTCGGTGCCGCCCACTGGGCGGAAGGCGCCATGCAGGCGCGGGCTGAAGTCCTTCAGGTCGCCGTTGTGGGCAAAGACCCAGTAGCGGCCCCAGAGTTCGCGCACGAAGGGGTGGGTGTTCTCCAGCGCCACCACGCCCTGCGTGGCCTTGCGGATGTGGGCGATGACGTTGTCGCTCTTGATCGGGTAGCGCTTGACCAGGTCGGCCACCGGGCTGTGGCCGGCGCCGTGGTGGTCGATGAAGTGGCGCAGGCCGCGGTCTTCAAAGAAGGCGATGCCGAAGCCGTCCTTGTGCTCGTGCGCCCGCGTGGCCAGGCCGGCAAAGCTGAACATCACGTCCGTGGGGACGTTGGCGTTCATGCCCAGCAGCTGGCACATGGGGCAGGGTCTCAGCGCGTCTGCGCGGCCGACATCAGCACGACGTTGGGGTTGGGCACGCACTCACCGCTGAACACCAGCAGCGACCAGGACTGGCAAGGTGCCGTGGTCATGGCGTCGACCACGGCCGAGCCACTGGTGACGCTGCCAAACACCGCGTAGCCACGCGCCGAGGCCGTGCGGTCCAGGGCGCTGTTGTTGGCCAGGTTGATGAAGTACTGCGACGTGGCCGAATCGGGCACGTCCGTGCGTGCCATGGCAATGGTCATGCGCACATTGGACAGGCCGGCGTTGTCTTCCAGCGTGATGGGCGCACCCGTGGCCTTGGCGGCCGGCAGCGTGGCCGCGCCGACCGTCACCGGCGACGCATACGCGCCGCCCTGCACCACGAACCCTGGTGAGAAGCGGTGGATGATGGTGCAGTTGTAGAAGCCGCTGTTCACGTAGGCCAGGAAGTTGGCCACCGTCAGCGGCGCCTGCGTGCGGTTGAGCGTGAGCACGACGCTGCCGTCCACACCCAGGCCGTTCTTGAAGGTCAGCGTGACCTGCGGGGCTTGCGTGCTGGGTGCGGGTGCGGGCGGCGGGGGCGACGCGGTGCAGGCCACTGTTGGCGGTGCGGGCGCGGGCGCTGGTGCGTCGGCACCACCGCCACCGCAACCGGCGGCCAGCGCGGCCAGGCTGAAGAGGGCGGCGCAGTCGCGCAGGCGGGTCGGGGTGGTCATCAAGGGCCTCTCTGCTGGGCTTTCGGATTCAGGCAGTCTCATTCGAACATCAGCTTGCTCAAGCCGCGCCAGCTGAACAGCCGGCCCGGATTCTGCGTCTCTTCCAGCATGCCCGACATGCGGGCCAGGATGCGTGGGCTCTTGCGCGCGCGCCACACCACCAGGTCCACCAGCCAGGGCCGGTGGTTGACGTGGCTGGCCGTCTCGTACATGTCGAAGCGCGGCTTCAGCGCAGCCAGCGTTGTTTCGTAGCGCTGGCGGATGGTGTCGTCGGGCGCAAAGGCATTACCGTGGCGGCCCGCCAGCAGCGCTTCGGCCGCCAGCATGCCGGTTTCCAGGGCCTTGCCTATGCCTTCGCCAGTGAAGGAATAGGTGCTGCCCACGACCTCGCCCACGCCCAGCAGGCCGGGGCGCGACCACTTGGCGCCCAGCAGGCCGCAGCGCAGCGGTGCGCCCTTGATATCGCCGATCAGCGTGCCCGTGGCCATCAGATCGCGGGCCGGGGCGTAGATGTCCTGGAAAGCCTGGAACATCTCGCGCAGGTTGACGTTCTGCATCTGGCCCTTGCCGCGTGTTTCCACATGGCTGCCGGTCAGGCCTGCGCCGATGTTGAAGACACCGCCGGGCTCCGGGAAGATCCAGCCGTAGCCGCCTTTCAGCTTGGGGTGCCAGATGATCTGCAGTTGGCGGATGCGGTCCACCATGGCGTCGTTCTTGACATAGCCGCGCAGCGCAATGCCGCTGGGTGTGTGGCGGTCACACAGGCCCGCGGCCACGGCGGCCTGCGGCACGGCACCGGTGGCCAGCACGACCCAACGAGCGCGGATCTCGTGCAGTTCGCCGGCGTGTTTGAAGCGGGCGCCGGCCACACGGTCGTTCTCGATCAGCGGCGCGTCAAAGCGCAGTGGCGTCAGCAACTTCGCGCCGGCGCTCTGTGCGGCACGCACCAGCACGTGGTCCAGCACTTTGCGCGGCAGCACCGACAGGGAGCCGGGCACGTCCACCAGGCCGCCACGTGGGCCGACACAGCGCACGTGCTGCACCGGTTGTGCGAGTGCGGCGACCTCGTCATACACACCCAGCTTCTTCAGCGCCGCGTGGCTGTCGGGGATCAGGCCGTCGCCGCAGATCTTGTCGCGCGGGAAGTCGTGCTGGTCGACCAGCAGCACGTCCAGTCCGGCGCGCGCCAGCAGTTGTGCGCAGGCGCTGCCAGCGGGGCCGGCACCGACGACGAGCACGTCGCAGGCGGCGGGAAAGGGTGGCAGAGAAGCGGTGTTCATCAGAGCGCGGGATTGTAGGCAGCGTCGCCGCGTCATCCGGCCCGGCCTTGATCATGCGCAAGGCCCGCGCGGCGTGCTCGGCGCACGATGCCATGCATCCGGGAGAAGACCATGAGACACCTCACTGTCGGCCAGCACGCCTTGCTGGAGGCCGACCTGCAGCAACGGCAGCGTCAACTGGGCAGTCGCCTGAGCGAACACCACGGCGGCCTGTCACGCGCCGAACACGCCCGCGAAGTGCTGTTGCAGGACGGCGACGACGCACCCCAGCGTGAAGGTGAGCGTGAGCTGGACATGGCGCTGTCGGACCTGGAAACGCTGGAACTGGCTGCCGTGACGCAAGCCCTGGCGCGGCTGCACGACGGGCGCTATGGCAGCTGCGCCGACTGCGGCGCCGACATTCCCTTTGACCGGCTCAAGGCCGAGCCCTGGGCCTTGCGCTGTGTGGCCTGCGAGTCCGCAGCCGAAACGGCTGGCAAACGCCGCACCGCCTGACTCCATTCATCACCCCAAGGAACCACCCATGACCCTCTTCCACGCCGTTGTTTGGATCGACCACCAGCAGGCCCAGGTCCTTCAGTTCGACGCCGAACATGTGCAGGCCAGCAAGGTCAAGGCGCACAGCCATCACACCGCGCAGCACGGCAGCACCGTGCGCACGCAGCATGAGTTCTTCGCCCATGTCTGCGACGCGCTCAATGGCATTCCAGAAGTGCTTGTGACCGGTTCGCACCAGGCGCAGGCTGACTTCAAGCACTACGTGGACAAGCACCGCCCGGCGCTCGGCCAGCAGATCATGGCTTGGGAGACCGTGGACCACCCCACCGAAAACCAGTTGGTGGCGCTGGCCCGAAAGGCCTTCCTGAAGCTGGACCGCATGGCGGGCACACCCACGCCAAGCTGAGTCAGCGCGCCTGCAAGTTGACCGGCACCGCAGGTGTCCGGTCGAACGCGCAGAGTTAGGAGCGCGCCAAAGGCGTCGCGCCTAACGGCTCTTGACCTTCAACCGCCAGGCGTGCAGCAGCGGCTCGGTGTAGCCGCTGGGCTGTTCCTTGCCCTTGAAGACCAGGTCCTGCGCGGCCTGGAAGGCGGCACCTTCCCAATGGCCTTCGCCAGCCCCGGCCATGTTCTTGTAGGCCGGATCGCCCTTGTTCTGGCCGTCCACTACCGCGGCCATGCGGCGGAAGGTCTCGCGCACTTGCGCTTCCGTCACCACGCCGTGGTGCAGCCAGTTGGCGATGTGCTGGCTGCTGATGCGCAGCGTGGCGCGGTCTTCCATCAGGCCCACGTTGTGGATGTCGGGCACCTTGCTGCAGCCCACGCCCTGGTCCACCCAGCGCACGACATAGCCCAGGATGCCCTGCACGTTGTTGTCCAGTTCCTGCTGGCGCTCTTCTGCGCTCCAGGTGGCTTCCTTCACCACCGGCACGGTCAGCAAGCCGGTCAGCAACGCATCGCGCTGGGCTTCGACGTCGGTCTTCTCCATCTCGGCCTGCACCGCGGCCACGTCCACCTGGTGGTAGTGCAGCGCATGCAGCGTGGCGGCGGTGGGGCTGGGAACCCAGGCGGTGTTGGCACCGGCCTTGGGGTGGGCGATCTTCTGCTTCAGCATGTCGGCCATCAGGTCGGGCATGGCCCACATGCCCTTGCCGATCTGCGCCTTGCCACGCAAGCCGCATTGCAGGCCCACCAGCACGTTGCTCTTTTCGTAGGCGGCG
>JANOAM010000383.1:0-4834 GCA_031411215.1 Betaproteobacteria bacterium | reverse complement strand
CGAGCCGTTGGCAATGCCGTCGTCCATGGCGGCCAGGTCGGGCAGGTCGAAGAGGTCGCGCAGGCGCAGGCGGCGCTCCAGGTCCATGCTGCCTTCCACGTGGTCGCCTTCAGACAGGCTGAAGTGAACGGGGATGGGCTGGGAACTGGTGCCCACTTCGATGGACACACCATGGTTCTTGATCAGCAGGCGGAACTGTTCGCGGTAGTAACGGCCAAACAGGTCGGGCCGGGTCAGCGTGGTCTCGAAGCTGCCGGGGCCGGCGACAAAACCGTAGCTCAGGCGCGAATCGGCACGGGCGACGGTGTCGGTGCGCACACGCACGAACGGGTAACAGGCGCGCACATGGCGGCCGTCGTCGTTGCCGGTGACAAAACTCTGCAAGGAGCTTCGCAGGTGGTCAACGCTGCCCTTGTAGATGGCCTGCACCTGGGCCAGTGCGGCGTCCGGATCGTCAAAGCGCGCGGGCGCAAAGTACGAAGGGGATGAAGGCATGAGGAGATCCTTTCTTGTTGTTGTAGCGGACCTCCATTGTCGCCGCTGCGGATGACACTACAGGATGTAGCGCGAGAGGTCCTCGTTGTGCGCCAGGTCAGACAACCGCGCGTCCACGGCCGCGGCGTCCACACGCACCGTCTGCCCGCTGCGGTTGGGCGCGTCAAAGCTGACCTCGTCCAGCAGCCGTTCCATCACCGTGGCCAGGCGGCGGGCGCCTATGTTTTCGGTGCGCTCGTTCACTTCAAAAGCGATCTCGGCCAGGCGGCGCACACCTTCGGGCGCGATCTCCAGCGTCACGCCTTCGGTGGCCAGCAGCGCCTGGTACTGCTTGATCAGGCTGGCGTGCGTGCTGACGAGAATGGCCTCGAAGTCTTCGACGCTGAGACTGGACAGTTCCACGCGGATGGGAAAGCGGCCCTGCAGTTCCGGGATCAGGTCGCTGGGCTTGGCCAGGTGGAAAGCACCGCTGGCGATGAACAGCATGTGGTCAGTCTTCACCATGCCGTATTTGGTGTTGACGGTGGTGCCTTCCACCAGCGGCAGCAGGTCGCGCTGCACACCCTGGCGCGAGACCTCGGCGCCGCCGTGGTCCTGGCGTGAGGCGACCTTGTCGATCTCGTCGATGAAGACGATGCCGTTGGCTTCGGCATGCGCCAACGCCGAGGCGCGGATCTCGTCCTCGTTGACCAGGCGCGCAGCTTCTTCCTCAATCAGCCTGGGGTAGGCCTCGGCAATCTTGAGCCTGGTGGTCTTGCGCTTGGCCTGACCCATCTGGCTGAACAGGCCCTTGAGCTGTTCGGCCATGTCTTCCATGCCGGGCATGCCGCCAGGCCCCAGCACTTCCAGCGTGGGCTTGGCGTCGGCGAGATCGACCTCGATTTCCTTGTCGTTCAGCGTGCCTTCGCGCAGGCGCTTGCGCAGGACTTGACGGGCGGTGTTGTCCGCGGCCGGCACGTCGCTGCCAAAGCCCACGCTGCTGCGTGGTGGCGGCACCAGCGCGTCCAGGATGCGATCTTCGGCCGCGTCTTCCGCGGCCGCGCGCTTGCTGCGCATCTGGCGTTCACGTTCCTGCTTCACGGCCACGTCCACCAGGTCGCGCACGATGGTGTCCACGTCCTTGCCCACGTAGCCCACCTCGGTGAACTTGGTGGCCTCGACCTTGATGAAGGGGGCGTCGGCCAGCTTGGCCAGGCGGCGCGCGATCTCGGTCTTGCCCACGCCGGTGGGGCCGATCATCAGGATGTTCTTGGGCGTGATCTCACTCTTCAGCGGCCCTTCCACCTGCTGGCGCCGCCAGCGGTTGCGCAGCGCGATGGCCACGGCGCGCTTGGCGGCTTGCTGGCCGACGATGTGGCGGTCCAGTTCGCTGACGATCTCTTGCGGGGTCATCGTCATTCCAGCGTCTCCACCACATGGTTCTGGTTGGTGTAGATGCAGATGTCGCCGGCAATTTCCAGGCTGCGCTTGACGACCTCGGCGGGCGTCATCTGCGTGTGTTCCACCAGGGCGCGTGCAGCGGCTTGTGCGTAGGCGCCGCCGGACCCGATGGCAACCACACCGTATTCCGGTTCCAGCACATCGCCGTTGCCCGTGATGATCAGGCTGCAGGTCCGGTCAGCGACCGCCAGCATGGCCTCCAGGCGGCGCAGCACACGGTCGGTGCGCCAGTCCTTGGTCAGCTCGATGGCCGCACGCTGCAAGTGGCCCTGGTGCTTGTCCAGCTTGGCCTCGAAGCGTTCGAACAGCGTGAAGGCGTCGGCCGTGGCGCCGGCAAAACCAGCCAGCACCTGGTCCTTGTGGAGCTTGCGCACCTTGCGCGCGCTGGCCTTGACGACGATGTGCCCCAGCGTGACCTGGCCGTCGCCGCCAATGGCGACCAGCGGTCCTCGTCTGACGCTGACGATGGTGGTGCCGTGGTATGAATCCATAGGGAACCCAGTTGGGGGCTCAGGCGAGCCGATCAAGGCCATGCGCGGATCCGGCTCCGCCGGTCCGCTGCATGAGCCGCGGGCGAGACGCGCACGGCCTTCGTGCCGTCCAGGTCCGCGCAGGCGGACCTGGAGCCGCGGCACTCAGCCCCCTCGGGGGTCAAACTTTCCGTACCTGCACTTTCGCGTGCTCGTTGATGCCCATCGCGCCAAAGAACAGCGCCAGCAGGCGGTGCGCGTCCACGAAGTGCACGGCGCGGCCTTCGCTCTTGCGCGCCAGCACCCAGTTCAGCAGGTCGCCGGCCGCAATGAAGTCGACGCGGATCAGCCTTGCGCAGGACACGCTGACCACCGGTGCCGTGCCCAGTTCACCCTGCAGCTTGGTCAGCGTGGCGCTGATGTCGCCGATCAGCTGGCCCGACAACTCCACATGCGCCATTTCCACGCCGCCCGCGTCTTCCAGCAGGCTGGACTCCATGAAGCTGGTGGACACGTCGCTGATGATGGACATGGGCGGGTTGCGCGTGGACATGTCGCTGCCGCTGATGTGCACCGTGCAGCGTGTGGGCTCCCAGGACGGCGGGCTCACTTCATAGGTGACGCAGTAGTCGATGGCCGCCTCGTCAAACTGGTTGGCGCGGTTGGCCAGGCGCAGCGCGTCCAGGCGGGTCAGCCAGAAGGCCGGGTCGGCGTCCTTCACCCCCGTGGGGGCGGATTCCTGCAGCACCTGGAACAGGCGGTCACCGGCCAGCCAGCGCATTTCCAGCGCCTGGCCAGACCACAGGCGGAAGATGGTAGACAGCTGCATCGACGCTTCGGCGTCGATGAGCCGCAAACCGCTCCAGTCAAAGATCCAGGGCAGCGGCATCTGCAGCGTCTGCGAACGCAGGCGCGCCACAGCTTCGATGTCCAGCACCTCGGGGCAGACCCAGCCCACGTCGCCATGCGGCATGCGGGAAGCGGAGCCGGACGATGACGGCATCAGCGGCTCGTCCAGCAGCGCGTCGGCCACCAGCTTGGGCAGGCTGTACCACTGCGGCGCGCTCCAGCCGAACTGCTGCGCGTAGTCCAGCGCCAGGCTTTCAAAACGCTGCTGCTGGCCGGTGGCGCGGTACAGGTCAAACAGCACCAGCCAGGTCTCGGCGTGCTGCGAACGGTCGCCGCTGACGCTGGTGATGCGCTGCAGGGCTTCTTCGCATTGCGTGAAATCGGCGTTGGCGAAGGCGATGACGGCTTCGTCCAGTTCGGGGTCGTGCATGACCTCGCTGACTTCCACCGCAAAGGGGCTGGAAAAGTCGGTGGTCTCGGCCAGTGTGCCCGGCGCAGGGTGCGACGTGGACACGGGTGGCGGGCTGGCCACGGGCGCCGGCATGGCGGCGTCAAAGGACACCGGCTTCATGGGCGAAAGCGGCGGCAGCCCGGAGCTCATGGTCACCGGTGCCGGAGCCGACGCAGGTGGGATGGCGAAGTCCGGCAGTGGTGCCGGCGCAGGCGTGCGGAAGGCCGGCTCGTCAAAGGCCATGGGCGGCAGCGGCGGGCGCGGCGCAGGCGCAGGGGGTGGTGGCGGCGGGTTGTAGGCGCCCGGGCCGCGGCCACGGCTGGTGCTGCTGCTGAAGCCGGCGTCGCCGACCATCTGCTGCTCGATCTCGTCGATCTTGGCCTTCACACCGTCGGGGCGTGCGTTGTTGGTCTCGGGCAGGCGGGCTTCGGAATCGTCCAGGCGGGACGACGTGCCCAGCGTGGCCAGTTGCTCCGGCGACAGGCCTTCACGGCGCACGCGGCGCAGCATGTCGAATTCGCGCTTGCGCACGAAATCGTTGCGCCGCTTGCGTTCGATCATGGCCTTGAGCTCGGACTTTTCGAGCTCCAGATCCTGGTTGTCGCCCTGGCGCGAGCCGAGTTCCGTCCAGTCGGTGGCTGGGTTCGCGACGAAGCGCACCACCTTGCGGAAAAAGCTCTCGTTCTCGGCCATCCTGATGCCCCCAAGCTCGCTAACGCTCGCTACCCCCCGAGGGGGCCGTCCGCCAGCGGCCCGGCAGAGCCGGTTCCGCAGCGGGAAGCTGGGTCGCGATGCGGGGCGCGGTAGCGATCATCACTCCATCTTAATCGGCTGCAAGCATTCAATCGCCGAACATCTTCTGCTTCATTTCACGGCGCTGCTGCGCTTCCAGCGACAGCGTGGCCGTCGGCCGGGCGATCAGCCGGGCCGTGCCGATGGGCTCGCCGGTTTCGTCGCAGTAGCCGTACTCACCGCTGTCGATGCGCGTCAGCGACTGCGCGATCTTCTTCAGCAGCTTGCGTTCGCGGTCGCGCGTGCGCAGTTCCAGCGCGTGTTCTTCCTCGATGGTGGCGCGGTCCACCGGGTCGGGCACGATGGAAGTGTCTTCGCGCAGGTGCTCCGTCGTCTC
>JANOAM010000382.1:0-1640 GCA_031411215.1 Betaproteobacteria bacterium | reverse complement strand
GCTCGCTGCCTGGGTCTTCGTCGCCCCCGCGCTCATTGCCATAGGCGTGTTCTTCGCCGTGCCCGTGGCCGCGGCGCTGCTGATGAGCCTGACGGACTTCGACATCTACGCGCTGGCCGACCTGTCCAACCTGCGCTTCGTCGGTCTGGACAACTACACGGCGCTTCTGCAAAAACCGCTGTTCTGGCAGGCCCTGTGGAACACGGTGATCTTCGTTGTGCTGGGCGTGCCGCTGAGCATAGGCGCGTCGCTGGGCGCGGCCCTGCTGCTGCATTCCAGGCTGGCGCGCTTCCAGGGCTTCTTCCGTACGGCACTCTTTGCGCCTGTAGTCACCACGCTGGTGGCGGTGGCCGTCGTCTGGCGCTACCTGTTCCACACACGCTACGGCTTCATCAACCACGCTCTGTCGCAAGTCGGCATCGCACCCATCGACTGGCTGGGTGACCCGCAGTGGGCCATGCCCGCCATCGTGCTCTTGAGCGTGTGGAAGAACTTTGGCTACAACATGGTGATCTTGCTGGCAGGCTTGCAAGCCATCCCCGAAGACCTGTTCGAAGCCGCGCGGCTGGACGGCGCCAAACGCTGGCAACTGCTGCGCCACATCACGCTGCCCTGCCTGGCGCCGCTGCTGCTGGTGGTGAGCATCCTCACCATGGCCGGGCACTTCCAGCTCTTTGCCGAGCCGTATGTGATGACCCAAGGCGGGCCCGCGCAGCGCACGGTGACCGTGCTGTACCTGATGTACGAAGAAGGCTTCAAGTGGTGGAGCCTGGGCTCCGCATCGGCCGTGGCCTTCGTGCTCTTCGTGATCATGTTTGCCATCACGATGCTGCAACTGCGGCTGTCCAAGCAGGCGGAAGCCGCATGAAGCTGGACAGCGGCACGCTGCTGGTCAACGGCGCGCTGGCGGTGCTCTCCGCGCTGACGCTGTTTCCGCTGGTCTGGATGCTGTCGGCCAGCTTCATGGCGCCTGGTGAAGCCAGCAGCTTCCCGCCGCCGCTGCTGCCCGCTGCACCCACGCTGGAGCACTACCGCGTGCTCTTTGGCAACCAGGGCCTGGGCCGGCAAGCGCTGAACAGTTTGCTGGTCAGCACCGCCGCCACGCTGCTTTCGCTGGCCTTCACCTTGAGCGCGGGCTACGCGTTCGCCAAGCTCAAGTTTGCCGGCCGCGAGCGCATCTTCCGCACACTGCTGGCGGCCCTGGTCATCCCGGGGCAGGTGGCGATGATGCCGCTGTTCCTGATGCTCAAGCAGATGGGGCTGGTGAACACGTTTGCCGGCGCGCTGGTGCCCTGGCTGGCGGGTGTGTTCGGCATCTTCCTGGTGCGGCAGTACGCACGCGGCATCCCTGACGACCTGCTGGAAGCCGCACGTCTGGACGGTGCCAGCGAAGCGCAGATCTTCGTGCGTGTGGTGCTGCCTTTGCTCAAGCCCATCGTCGTGACACTGGCGGTGCTGGTGTTCCTGGGCTCGTGGAACGACTTCATGTGGCCGCTGATCATCCTGACCGACCGTGACCTGCAGACCCTGCCCGTGGCCCTGGCCGGACTCAGCCGCGAACACGTGCAGGACACCGAACTGATGATGGCCGGTTCCGTGCTGACCGTGCTGCCGGTGCTGCTGCTGTTCCTGGTGCTGCA
>JANOAM010000381.1:0-4726 GCA_031411215.1 Betaproteobacteria bacterium | reverse complement strand
GCCGAGGCCTCGGACAACGACCCCGTGGCCGTGCTGTTGCTGGAAGACCTGCGCACGCTGCAGGCGCGCATCCGGCAGGAAAAGCTGGCTGCCATGGGCCGCGTCTCGGCCGGCATCGCGCACGAGATCCGCAACCCGCTGGCGGCCATCGCGCAGGCCAACGCGCTGCTGATGGAAGACCCGTTGTCGCAGACCCAGGAGCGGCTCACGCGCATGGTCGCCGACAACGTTGAACGCTTGAAGCGCCTGGTCGACGACGTGATGGAAGTGGCGCCCGGTGGTGAGCCGCAAGCGCGCGACATCGACGCCACCACGACCGTGAGCCGCACCGCGGCCGAGTGGGCCGCCACGGCGCAGGTGCCGATGGGCGGGGACAGCCGGCTGCGTGCCGACATCGCGCACGAAACCCTGGGCGTGCGTTTTGACCCCGAGCACCTGCGCCGTGTGCTGGTGAACCTGCTGGACAACGCGTACCGCCATGCCAGCGCCAAGCCCGGCTCCATCGTGCTGCGGCTGGCCGCACGCGACGAACACTGGGTGTCGCTGTCGGTGTTGAGTGACAGCGCGCCCATCACCCCCGAAGTGGAGCGGCGCCTGTTCGAACCCTTCTTCTCGACGCGCAGCCGCGGCACGGGCCTCGGCTTGTATATTTGCCGCGAGCTGTGCGAACGTTATGGCGCCAGCATCGAATACCGCCCGCGTCCTGGCGCGGACCGTTTGCGCAACGAATTCGTCGTCCACATGCGCCGCACCTTCCTCAGCAGCAGTGCCGCCACCTTGCCGCTGGGCACTGCCTGACCCACCGGGGACCACCACGTGAACCCACCCACCAACCCCCGGTTGCTCGTTGTTGACGACGAGCCCGACCTGCGCACGCTCTATGAATTGACTTTGCTGCGCGAAGGCTACGACGTGGAAAGCGCGGGTTCGGTCGAAGAGGGCTGGAGCCTGCTGCAGCAACGCGGGCCGGGTGGCTACCAGTTGGTCATCACCGACATGCGGCTGCCCGATGGCAGCGGCCTGGACCTGCTGCACCGCATAGAAGAAGCCGGCCGCGGCGAGAAGGCCGTGGTGATCACCGCGTACGGTTCGCCCGAGAACGCCGTCGAGGCGCTGAAGTCTGGCGCCTATGACTACCTGACCAAGCCCGTGGACCTGCGCCAGTTCCGCGCCGTGGTGGCGTCGGCGCTGGGGCGCATGCCCACGCCTGGGTCGGCACCGACGCCGACGGTGTCGCGCAGCCACACGCCACGGCGCCACGCCCTGGAACGTCTGGTGGGTGAGTCCACCGCCATGCAGCAGGTGCGTGCGCTGGTGCAGAAGGTGGCGCGCAGCATGGCGCCGGTGCTGGTGCAAGGTGAATCGGGCACGGGCAAGGAACTGGTGGCGCGTGCCATTCATGATTGTTCGCCACGCTCTTCCGCACCCTTCGTGGCGGTGAACTGCGGCGCCATTCCAGAGAACCTGCTGGAGTCCGAATTCTTTGGCTACCGCAAGGGTGCCTTCACCGGCGCGGCCGATGACCGCGAAGGTTTCTTCCAGGCTTCGCAAGGCGGCACGCTGTTCCTGGACGAGATCGGCGACCTGCCGCTGGCCATGCAGAGCAAGTTGCTGCGCGTGATTCAGGAGCGCGCGGTGCGACCCATAGGCGCGGTGAATGAAGTGCCGGTGAACGTGCGCATCGTCAGCGCCACGCACCGGGACTTGGGGCTGGAGGTGGCGGCCGGGCGCTTCCGCCAGGATCTGTTCTACCGTCTCAACGTCATCCGCATCGCCGTGCCGCCGCTGCGTGAGCGTGTGTCCGATGTGCCTTCGATCTGCGGCGCGGTCATCGAGCGCATCGCGCGCGATGCGGGCGTGTCACCCGCGCCCGCGCTCACGTCCGAAGCCCTGCAGCACCTGCTGCGCTATGCATTCCCGGGCAATGTGCGCGAACTTGAAAATCTGCTGCACCGTGCACTGGCGCTGTCCAGCGGGCCAGCCATCGGTGTGGCCGACCTGGGCTTGCCCGACGCGCTGATGGGTGACACGGTGAATGACGCGGCGGCCGAGCCTGCGCTGCCATCGGCTGCCGAGGCCGTGACACCGGCGGCCCCGCTGCCCACGGACCTGGCCAAGTTCCTGGACGACGTGGAACGCGACATCCTGCAGCGGGCGCTTGAACGCCACCGCTACAACCGCACCGCGGCGGGTGCCAGCCTGGGCCTGTCGCTGCGCCAGATGCGCTACCGCATGGCGCGTCTGGGCGTAGGCGCGGCTGACAGCGACGCAAGTTGAGATGCCCACACGCGCCACCTGGCGCGGCGGCTGGTGGGCGCACGCCAGCCATCGCCCCTCCCCCAACTTCGGGCCGCGCCCGGCGGATGCGGAGATCTCGCTGGTGGTGCTGCACTCCATCAGCTTGCCACCCGCCACTTACGCAGGTGACGGGGTGCAACGCCTGTTCCTGAACCAGTTGGACTGGGAGGCCCATCCCTATTACCAGGGCATCCGCGGCCTGCAGGTTTCGGCGCACTTCTTCGTCCGCCGCAGCGGCCGCACCTTGCAATTCGTGTCCTGCGACAGCCGCGCCTGGCACGCCGGCCACTCGGAGTGGCGCGGGCGCCAGAACTGCAACGACTGCAGCATCGGCATCGAACTCGAAGGCATCGAGGGTGACCGCTTCGAGTCCGCGCAGTACACCACCTTGTGGAAGCTCTTGCGATCCCTGGCGCGGCGCTACCCCGTTCGCGAAGCCGTGGGCCACGAACATGTGGCGCCCGGCCGCAAGGCAGATCCCGGCCCGGGCTTCGACTGGCCGCGGCTTGCGCGTGGCCTTGCCGCTGCGCAACTGCGTGTGCCTTTGATGGACTTAGGCGGCGCCTGATTCGGCGCGGCTTGGCGGGCCATTTGCGGCTGCGAGCCGCGTCGGCGCTGGCCTGCCGCGTGCACGGCCACAAGGCGCGCGGCACGTCGCGGCAGCACGGCGCAACACGGGTCTGTTTCGACAGCCCGCATGGCGTCAAGCGCGCTTGAGCGACAATCGGGTAAGTCCTGTCACTACGCTACAGCTAGTGGCTTGAAGGGGTGCCGTACCCCAGATATAGTGCTTGCTCCTGATTACCGCGCGCCAGCGCCGACGACCGTTCCACAGGCCGGAACCCTGCCCAAGACGGCAGGGGCCAAGGCCACTGAAAGGCAGTCCGGACTCGGCACCGCACGCGACATCGGCACACGACACACCAGAACAAACCGACCACCAGAATTCAAGAGGGGATTGAATGCAATCTGTCCAGACCACCGCGGCGCAAGCCGGCCTCAACGTCCGCAACCCGGCGCCCAGCACCAATGCAAGTGCAGCGGGCAACGCCTATGTCGGCTACCAGATCATCCGGCGCAATGGCGCTGTCGTCGGCTTCGAGCCGGGCAAGATCGCGGTCGCCCTGATGAAGGCCTTCCTGGCCGTGCACGGCACACAAGGTGCCGCATCGGCCAGCGTGCGTGAGACGGTGGAAGGACTGACGGAATCCGTCGTGCGCGCGCTGCTGCGTTCGCGCCCGGGTGGCGGCACCTTCCACATTGAAGACGTGCAGGACCACGTCGAACTGGGCCTCATGCGCGGCGGCCACCATGAAGTGGCGCGTGCCTATGTGCTGTACCGCGAACGCCGTTCGCAGGAACGTGCGCGCCAGGGCGCACCGGCCGTGGTCAAGGCGCCTGAACTGCATGTGCTGGAAAAGGGCCAGCGCGTGCCGCTGGACATGGACGCGCTGCGCTCGTTGGTGGAATCGGCCTGCGCCGACCTGGGCGCCGACGTGGGTGCCGAGCCCATCCTGGCCGAGACGCGCCGCAACCTGTACGACGGTGTGCCGATCGATGAGGTCTACAAGGCCGCCATCCTGTCCGCGCGCACGCTGATCGAAAAGGAGCCTGCGTACACGCGTGCCACGGCGCGCCTGCTGCTGCACACCATCCGCCGCGAGATCCTGGGCGGCGAAGTCACGCAAGCACAGATGAGCGAACGCTACGCCGAGTACTTCCCGCAGTACATCAAGAAGGGCGTGCAAGCCGAACTGCTGGATGAAAAGCTGCTGCAGTTCGACATGGTCAAGCTGGGTGCTGCACTGGACGCGTCGCGCGACCTGCAGTTCGACTACCTGGGCCTGCAGACCCTGTACGACCGCTACTTCCTGCACATCGACGAACAGCGCATCGAAATGCCGCAGGCCTTCTTCATGCGTGTGGCCATGGGCCTGAGCCTGAACGAGATCGACCGCGAAGCGCGCGCCGTCGAGTTCTACAACGTGCTGTCCAGCTTCGACTTCATGAGCTCGACGCCGACGTTGTTCAACGCCGGCACGCGCCGCAGCCAGTTGTCCAGTTGCTACCTGACGACCGTGGCCGACGACCTGGACGGCATCTACGAAGCGCTGAAGGAAAACGCACTGCTGAGCAAGTTTGCCGGCGGCCTGGGCAACGACTGGACGCGTGTGCGCGCGCTGGGCAGCTACATCAAGGGCACCAACGGCAAGAGCCAGGGTGTGGTGCCGTTCCTGAAGGTGGTCAACGACACGGCCGTGGCTGTGAACCAGGGTGGCAAGCGCAAGGGCGCTGTCTGTGCCTACCTGGAAAGCTGGCACCTGGACCTGGAAGAATTCCTGGAGCTGCGCAAGAACACCGGCGACGACCGCCGCCGCACGCACGACATGAACACCGCGAACTGGATTCCGGACCTGTTCATGCGCCG
>JANOAM010000380.1:0-3440 GCA_031411215.1 Betaproteobacteria bacterium | reverse complement strand
GCCGGGCCACGGGAGCATCTGCTCTGGCATGGGAGCCGCAGGGCTGCGGCGACCGACAACCCGATTCTAGGAGTGCCACCATGTTCGTCGTCCCCATGTCCCGCGTGAGCCGCCATGCCGGCCAAGACCTGCGCCATCTGTCCCGTCTGTTTGACGACGGCTTCGAACGCTTCTTGAGTCCAGTGGCCGCCACCGAGAGCGTGGCCTCGCGTTCACCGGCCCTGGATGTGGCCGAGACCGAAGCCGCATACACCGTGACGCTGGAAGTGCCCGGCGTGACCAAGGACGACGTGAAGGTCTCCGTGGACGGGCGTCAGGTCACCGTGCAGGCCAGCACCCAGCGCAGCGAAGAGAAGAAGGAAGGCACGGAGGCCGAGCGCGTCGTCTACCGCGAGCGAGCCACCACCCGCTACGCGCGCACCATCACGCTGCCGGCTGAAGTCGACCAGACCGAAGCTGGCGCGAAACTGGAACACGGTGTGCTGACGCTGACGCTTCCGAAGCGCAGCGCCCGCAGCGCCGCGCAGATCTCCGTCAACTGAGCGCGGACAGTTCGGCGAGCGGCCAGCGTGGTCGCACGTCGAACGCACCATCGGTCTGCAGCTGGGCCAGCCCATGCTGCAGGCGCAGTGCTGCAGCCAGCGCGATCATGGCGCCGTTGTCGGTGCACAGCGCCAGTGGCGGGTAGTGGACTTTGGCGCCCAGCTTCGCAGCGCCCGCGTTGAGCTTGTCGCGCAGCATCAGGTTCGCACCCACACCACCGGCTACGACCAGGCGGCGCGAGCCCGTCTGCCTCAAGGCCTTCAGCGACTTGGCCACCAGCACATCGGTGATGGCGGCCTGCGTGCTGGCCGCCAGGTCGGCACGCTCCTGATCGCTCATCTGCGCGCCCAGCTTTTTCTGCTGCGTGAGCACGGCGGTCTTCAGGCCGGCAAAACTGAAGTCCAGATCGCCGCTGTGCAGCAGGGGCCGCGGCAGCGCGTAGGCGCTAGGGCTGCCCAACGCCGCCAACCGAGCCAATGCGGGCCCACCGGGGTAGCCCAGGCCCAGCAGCTTGGCGCTCTTGTCGAAGGCTTCGCCAGCCGCGTCGTCTATGGTCTCGCCCAGCAGTTCATAGCAGCCCACACCCTGCACGTCCATCAATTGCGTGTGACCGCCGCTGACCAGCAGCGCGGTGAAAGGGAACTCGGGCTTGTCATCGGCCAGGAACGGCGACAGCAAATGCCCTTCCAGGTGGTGGATGCCCAAGGCCGGCTTGCCCAGCGCCGCAGCCAGCGCCACAGCCACGCCCGCCCCCACCAGCAGCGCGCCGGCCAAGCCCGGGCCGCGGGTGTAGGCCACCACGTCCACATCCGCCAGCGTGCAGCCCGATTGCGCCAGCACCTGCCTCGCCAAGGGCAGCACACGGCGGATGTGGTCGCGGCTGGCCAGTTCAGGCACCACGCCACCGTAGTCGGCATGCATGGCCACCTGCGTGTGCAGCGCTTCGGCCAGCAGCCGCGGTGCACCGTCTGCAAGCGTCTGCACCAAAGCCACGCCGGTTTCGTCGCAGGACGATTCAAACCCCAAGACGTTCATTGCGGCCGAGTCTACCGGCCTGTACCACGTGGTAACGGGCCTGGATATTGCTGACTCCAGGGGCGTGCCGCCCACCGAATCCACCCGCATCGTCATCGTCGCGCCCGACACGCAGGCCATGGAGCCGGGCGACGAGGCCAACGTGCGCGAGCTGGAACGTTCTCGCAGCCTGCGCATAGGCCTGCTGGAGGCGGGTTGCAACATCGTCGCCGTGCTGCCGGTGGACGCCTTCCTGCCGGACCGCATCGCGCAGCTGCAGCCCGACATGATCATCGTCGACGCGGAAAGTCAGGCCCGCGACACGTTGGAACACGTGGTGATGGCCACCCGTGACGCGCGCCGCCCCATCGTGCTGTTCACCAACGACGGCGACACCAGCCATGTGCGCGACGCCATCGCCGCCGGCGTCACGGCCTACGTGGTGGCCGGCCTGGCACCCGACCGCGTGCGCCCAGTGCTGGAAGTGGCACAGGCCCGCTTCGACTACGAAGAGTCCATGCGCCGTGAACTGGCCGATGCATTTGGCCAGTTGGCCGACGCGCGCACCCAGCTGGCCGACCGCAAGCTGATCGACCGTGCCAAGGGCCTGCTGATGACACGCCACCAGATCGGCGAACCGGAGGCCTACACGCGCCTGCGCAAGGCCGCCATGGACAAGGGCCTGAAGATGGCCGACGTGGCCCAGCGCATCGTGGACGCGGCCGACCTCCTGATGTAGTTGCGGCAGCGCACCATGCCTGCGCGCCGCTGCTGCGCGCTGGTGCAACGGCCCACACGAAGGCCGCCAAAGCGCCGGCAAATCCCTGGCATGCCGCTTGCGTAGTTGCAGGCAGAGAGAGATCAGAGCCGATTTCTCGCCAATGCCAGGCGCGCACATCGTTTGTGTGGTCCTGGCAGGACAACGGCGTCCCCACCCGTTGCACCGTTTCACGGTGCTGCGATGTGCGGACGCCTTCTTTGTTTTTCCGTCTCTGTTCTCGTTTGGCAATTCATTCGGCAAACCAATTGGCCCATTCACTGCTAGGACCCACCATGAAACAACCTGGAAGCATCGACATGGCACGCCGTACTGTCGTCAAGGCTGCCGCCGCTGTGACGGCCACGGGCGCCACCAGCCTCATCCCCGGCTTGCAAGCAGCCGTGTATGCGGCAGGCAGCGACAAGCCCGAGAAGGAAGAAGTGCGCATCGGCTTCATCCCGTTGACCGACTGCGCCAGCGTGGTGATGGCCAGCGTGCTGGGCTTCGACAAGAAGTACGGCGTCAAGATCATCCCCACCAAGGAAGCCAGTTGGGCCGGCGTGCGCGACAAGCTGGTCAACGGTGAACTGGACATGGCGCACGTGTTGTACGGCTTGGTCTACGGCGTGCACCTGGGCGTGGGCGGGCCCAAGAAGGACATGGCCGTGCTGATGACGCTGAACAACAACGGCCAAGCCATCACGCTGAGCAAGAAGCTGGCGGAGAAAGGCGCGGTGGACGGTGCCAGCCTGGCCAAGGTGATGGCCACCGAGAAGCGTGAATACACCTTTGCGCAGACCTTCCCCACCGGCACGCATGCCATGTGGCTGTACTACTGGCTGGCCAGCGTGGGCATCAACCCCATGAAGGACGCCAAGGTCATCACGGTGCCGCCGCCGCAGATGGTGGCCAACATGCGTGTCGGCAACATGGACGGTTATTGCGTCGGCGAGCCCTGGGGCCACCGCGCCATCATCGACGGCATCGGCATCACCGCCGTCACCACGCAGGACATCTGGAAGGACCACCCTGAGAAGGTGCTGGGCACCACGGGCGAGTTCGTCAAGAAGTACCCCAACACCGCACGCGCCGTGATGATGGCCATCCTGGAAGCCAGCCGCTG
>JANOAM010000379.1:0-7955 GCA_031411215.1 Betaproteobacteria bacterium | reverse complement strand
CAACGCATAGTGCGCCAGCGGATCCAGGCCCTCACGCGCGCACAGCCAGCGGTACCAGTGGTTGCCGATGGCCACATGGCCGACTTCGTCGCGCAGGATCACGTCCAGGATCTCCACCGCGCGCAGGTCGCCGGCCTGCTTGAGCCGTGCCTGCATGGGCGGCGTGGCGTCCAGCCCGCGCGCTTCCAGCGTGCGCGGCACCAGGGCCATGCGGGCCACCACGTCGTCTGCGGTCCGGGCCGTCATGGCCCACAGGCCGTCATGGGCGTCGAAGTCGCCATACGCGGCCCCCAGTGTGGCCAAGTGTTCGGACAGCAGCAGGAAGTGCACGGACTCTTCCGCGGCCACACGCGCCCAGTCGGTGTAGTAGGCCGCAGGCAGGTTGGCAAAGCGCCAGACCGCGTCCAGCGCCAGGTTGATGGCGTTGAACTCGATGTGGGCCACAGCATGCAGCAACGCGACGCGGCCCGGTGCGGTGGAGAAACTGCGCTTGGGCAGGGACGACGGCAGCACCAGCCGTGGCCGTTGCGGGCGGCCCGGCGCGCCCGGCGCAGTCAGCTCAAGCGATGGGTCCACGGGCAGGTTCAGCGCCGCCCATGTGCGCACCGCGTGCGCCTTTTCGACGGGCCGGCTCTCATGCCACAGCGCCAGGGCTTGGACGCGCAGGTCTTGCATGCTCGGGCAACTCCTTGGGTGCAGCACACGCTGGAACGGGCCCGATCGGTTGGCGTGCCTGTCGGCCAAATTGACAGACTGCGTGCGACCAGGCCAAGCGCGGACGCGCATTCTGACCGGCTTGCTGCCCTAGGGCGTTGATGCCGTTGAGCTTGGTGATGCCCGACTTCGGTATGGGCACACGTCTTGCATCCATCCGCGCCGTCAGATCCGCCTTGCCATTTGCCCTTCCCATAGGGCCCACCCGCCTTCAGGAACAAACCATGTCCCTCCATCGCATCAAGTCGTCGGTCCTGTTTGCCATCTGCGCCAGCGCGCTCTCATTGGCTGCACAGGCCGCACCGGTGGCCTGGACCCTTGACGGCGTCACGTTCGACGACGGCACGTCCGCCACCGGCTCGTTCACCTACGACAGCGCGACCAACGCGTTTTCGAACTGGAGCGTGTCTGTGCAGTCCGGGACACTGGCGGCCTTCACCTACGACGGTGCGTCGTCGAGCTCCGCCTTTGTGTCCGACGATCACTTCGTGCTGGTGGAGTCTTCGAGCCTGCGCTACATGACGGTCGACTTGCTGGCGGGCATGAGCGATGCCGGCGGCACCATTGGCTTGCGCATTCCCGCCGGCGGCACGGCGCTCGATGGCAGCTATGAATGCTCCAACTGCGGCAACGTGCGCTACTTCGCTACGGGCTCCATCCGTGCGGACAGCGGCCATGTGCCGGAGCCGGCTTCGCTGGGCCTGGTGCTGACGGCCCTGGCGGGCATCACCCTGGCGTCGCGCCGCCGCGCCTGATCCGCGCGCGGGGCTCGGCCCCGCCAGCGCCGGTTTGCTGCCGTCCCTAGAATTGCGGGCTTCGCTTCGCAGGGGACGGCATTGGCCATCTATCAACTCGGGGACCACGCCCCACAGATCGAGCCCACCGCCTGGGTGGCCGACAGCGCCGAGGTCATCGGCAAAGTGGTCATGCAGCCCGGCAGCAGCGTCTGGTACGGCGTGATCATCCGCGGCGACAGCGACACCATCACCATCGGCCGCGGCAGCAACGTGCAGGACGGCAGCATGTTGCATGCCGACCCCGGCTTCCCGCTGACCCTGGGCGACAACGTCACGGTGGGCCACCAGTGCATGCTGCACGGCTGCACGGTGGGTGACGGCTCGCTCATCGGCATCAAGGCCGTGGTGCTGAACGGTGCCAAGATCGGCAAGAACTGCCTGGTGGGCGCTGGTGCCGTCGTCACTGAAGGCAAAGAGTTCCCGGACAACAGCCTGATCCTGGGCGCACCGGCCAAGCTGGTGAAGGAAATCTCTGTGGAACACGCGGCCATGCTGACGCATGCAGCCCAGCACTATGTGGACAACGCCGAACGCCACCGCACCCAGCTGAAGAAAATTGCATAACCTGACAAATGAGTGAACTGACCAAGTTCCTGTTCGAAGGCCTGCCGGTGCGTGGCATGCTGGTGCGCCTGACCGACGGCTGGCAGGAGGTCTTGCGCCGCCGCCAGACCGTGGGCCCCTTCCCGCCCGAGGTGCGCCAGCTGCTGGGCGAGATGGCCGCTGCGGGCGTGCTGATGCAAGGCAACATCAAGTTCAACGGCGCGCTGGTGCTGCAGGTGTTCGGTGATGGCCCTGTGAAGCTGGCCGTGGCTGAGGTGCAGCCGGACCTGGGCTTCCGCGTGACCGCCAAAGTGGTGGGCGATGTGGCGCCCGGTGCGCAACTGGAAGCGATGCTCAACGTGCACGGCCAGGGCCGCTGCGCCATCACGCTGGACCCCAAGGACAAGCTGCCCGGCCAGCAGCCCTACCAGGGTGTCGTCCCCTTGCATGGGGACCAGCGTGAACCGTTGCAGAGAGTGCAGCAGGTGCTGGAACACTACATGCTGCAGAGCGAGCAGTTGGACACACGCCTGGTGCTGGCCGCCAACGACCAGGTGGCCGCGGGCCTCTTGATCCAGCGCCTGCCGGTGGAAGGTGCTGGCAACCTGGAAGGTGCGGCGCGCAACGAGGACGACATCGGCCTCAGCGATGCCTTCAACCGCATCGCCATCCTGTCCGCCACGCTGACGTCCGAAGAGCTGCTGACGCTGTCGGCCGACAAGATCCTGCACCGGCTGTTCTGGGAAGAGACCGTGCGTGTCTTCGAACCCGGCACGCCGCGTTTTTCCTGCACCTGTTCGCGCGAAAGGGTGCGCAACATGCTGCGCGGCCTGGGCCGCGATGAAAGCGACAGCCTCATCGAAGAGCGCGGAAATGTCGAGGTGGGCTGCGAGTTCTGCGGTCTGCAGTACCGCTTTGACGCGGTGGACGTGGGTGAGATGTTCACACCCGGCCGTGACCAACCGCCTGGCACGCGGCAGGTGCAGTGATGACTGCGGCCCTGCTCAAGGCCGTGCATGTGCTGGCGGTGCTGCTATGGGTAGGCGGCATGGCCTTTGCGCACTTCTTCCTGCGGCCTTCGCTCACCGTGCTGGAGCCGCCGCAGCGTCTGAAGCTCATGCACGCGGTGCTCGGCCGCTTCTTCCGTGCGGTGCTGTGGGCCACGGGCGCCATCCTGCTGACCGGTTTTGCGATGCTGCGCGGCGTGGGGCGGGCGGCGGTGCTCGCTCCGGCGGCGTGGCCGTGGTCCTGGTGGTGCATGACCACTGTCGGCCTGCTGATGGTGGCCATCTTCGGCCACATCCGTTTTGTGCGCTGGCCGGTGATGGACCGGGCGGTGCGGGCCGGTAACCTGCCTGCGGCCGCGGCTGCGTTGGCCGGCATCCGGCAGTGGGTCGCGGTGAACCTGGGCCTGGGTATCGCGCTGATCCTGGTCGTCTTCGTGGGCTGACTCACTGGCCCACGGGCTCAACCGCGGGCGGCCTGCCGCTTCAGGGCCTGCTCCTCTTCGGGCAGGCAGCACTCGCAGGCCCAGCGCTGTTGGCCTCCGCGTGGCTGTTCCAGGCCCGTGAACAGCCCATCGCCGGGCCTGTGGGCAGTGCCTAGCAGGGGCGCCACGGCGCGCAGTGCGTGGTCCAGCCTTGCCGCGCCTTCGCCACGCACCACGCCGTAAGCCACGCCCTGCAGCTTCATCAGCTGGCGCAGTGCGCTGTCCACGGGCCCACGCACCTGCGGGCCGTCGCGCTGCAGGCCATCGGCCACCCAGGGCAGGTCCAGCGCCGTCAGCAGGGTCAGCACCGTGCTGCGGCGGTGCAATTCACCCGCGTGGGCTTCAAGGGACGCGTCACCGAAGATCAGCCGGCTGTAGACGGCGGTCATCAGGCCGGTGGTGTCGCAGACCACCCAGTCGTGCTGCGCGGCGGCAGCTTCGATGCGGGCGTGCTGCGCTTGCAGGATGGCGGCCTGCTCGTCGATACGTGGGGTGCGCCCTTGTGCGTCACACCATGCGCGCAGCACTTCAGGCACCCAGGCCACACGCTGGCCGGTGCGTTCGCGCAGCGCGTCGGCCAGCGCCTGGGCGAGTTGCGTCTTACCGGTGCTCTCGGCACCGACTATGGCGATGCAGCGGCCCCGTCCCGCTTCAGCCATGCCGCCCCCTGGCCATGGGGCGACGGGCTGCGCCGACCTGGACAGCATCACGCGCCATGGACCGCCGTACCTTCGAAGAACCCATGGCCGCCGTGCGGCGTGGCCTGCCCGCGCTGCACGCGTCCACACATCCGCGTCGCTGGCTAGGCGCGTGTGCCGGCGTGGCCATGCTGCTGCTGTGGGCAGCGTCCTGGGCCGCTGCCAGCGTGGCGGCGTCGCTGCCGGGGCAGCTGTGCTGGGGCGCGTTGGCGGGGACGTGGGCGGGCATGCTGGTCATTCTCGGTCACGACGCGGCACACGGGTCCTTGACGCCGTGGCGCCCGCTCAACGCCTGGTGCGCGCGCCTGTTGCTGCTGCCGGCCTGGCAACCGGCCAGTGGTTGGCAGCAGGCACACCGCCGCCACCACGCGCACACCAACCTGAAACAGCTGGACGACGGCTACCCGCCGCTGTCGCCTGCTGAATGGCAACACCTGCCGGCGTGGCGGCGCTGGTATCTGCGCGTGGCCACGTCGCTGCCCGGGCTCTTCCTGTTCTACGGGGGTGTGTGGTGGCGGCACGTGCTGTGGCCGCGTCGGCCCGACCCCGGCCGTGCGCTGCGCTTCCGCCTGGACAGCGCCCTGGTGATCGTCGCCGTGCTGGGCCAGGCCGCCTGGGCCGCCCGCATCGGCGGTGTGGCTGCTGTGTGGGCGCTGGTGCTGTGGCCCTTCCTCGTCAGCATGTGGTGGGTCAGTGCGATCACGCTGCAGCAGCACCGCCACCCGCGCATTCGCTGGTTTGACGACGCGGCACAGTGGTCGCAGTTCCGCAGCCAGGTGGGCGGCAGCGTGCACCTGCGCTGGCCCGGGTGGTGCAGCTTGGCGCTCTTCAACATCTTCGAGCACACGGCCCACCATGCCGACCCGCGCCAGCCTTTTACCGCGCTGCGCGCCACACAGCGCCTGCTGGAAGCCCGGTGGCCGGCGGATGTGGTGGTGGTTGACGACCCGGCGCCGTGGAAGTTTGCGCACCTGCGGCGGGTGCTGTGCGACTGTCAGCTCTACGACTACGCTGGCCAGCGCTGGCTGCGCTTCAGCGAGGTGCCGCTGGTGTCTCCGCCAACCGCACCCAGGCCCGCCAGCCCAGCACCGACAGCGCTGCAAACAGGGCATAGAGCACGACAGTGAGCAGCAGCCCCTTGTAGAGGAACAGGCCCACGCTGAAGACATTCACCACCAGCCACACGGCCCAGTTCTCGACGAACTTGCGGCCCAGCAGCAACTGGCCGGTGATGCTGGCCGTGGTGGGCAGGGCGTCCAGCCAGGGCACGTCGCTGTCGGTGGTGTGCGTCAGCAGCAGCGCCAGCGCAGGCCAGGCGGCCAGCGTGGCGGCCGCGGCCAGCGTGCGCTGGCGTGGCGTCAGGGTGCGCACCCGCAGCTCACCGCCGGCCGGTGCGTGGCCGCGCAGCCACTGCCACCAGCCCCAGAAGGCCAGTGCCACAAAGACAAACTGCAGCGACGCTTCGCCATAGAGTTTGCTGTCCGCAAACAGCAGCGCGTACATCAGCGAACTGACGATGGCCAGCGGCCACCCCACCGCATTGACACGCAGATTGGCGCCCACCATGGCCAGGGACAGCACAAACGCAACCACCTCCAGCCAGGTGACCGGGCTGCCCAGCAGCGTGAACGCGGGCACTAGCACAGGTTTCGCGGCCAGCAGCAGCGTTTCAAACATGAAGGTGTGCGTGACCGCGGTTCAGCGCGGCTTGGTCAGCTGCACGAGGATCTCGTCGGGCTTGACCATGCCCAGTTCGAAGCGGGCCTTTTCCTCGACCATCTCCAGGCCTTCCTTGAGGTCGTTGACCTCGGCCAGCACACGTGCATTGCGGTCACGCAACTTGGCGTTGGCTTGTCGTTGTGCGTCGACCTGCTTCTGCAGGCCCATGACGTAGGGCACGTTGCCCTTGCCGAACCACAAGTCGCTCTGTACCACCACCAGGAGGGCGGTGAGCACGACCGGGGTCCATTTCATCGGAGCGATCTCCGACGATTACTTGAGGTTGTAGAACGCGGAGCGACCCGGGTACGAAGCCACGTCGCCCATGTCTTCTTCAATGCGCAGCAACTGGTTGTACTTGGCCATGCGGTCGCTGCGGCTCAAGCTGCCTGTCTTGATCTGGCCGGCGTTGGTGCCCACGGCGATGTCGGCGATGGTGTTGTCTTCCGTCTCACCGCTGCGGTGGCTGATGACGTTGGTCCAGCCGGCGCGCTTGGCCATCTCTATGGCCGAGAAGGTTTCGGTGAGCGTGCCAATCTGGTTGATCTTGATCAGGATGGAATTGGCCACGCCTTCGCGGATGCCACGCTCCAGGATCTTGGTGTTGGTGACGAAGAGGTCGTCGCCCACCAACTGCACCTTCTTGCCCAGGCGGTCGTTCAGGATCTTCCAGCCGCCCCAATCGCCTTCGTGCATGCCGTCTTCGATGCTGATGATGGGGTACTTGTCGACCCAGGTGGCCAGGATGTCGGTCCACTCAGTGGCGCTGAGCTGCAGGCCTTCACCTTCCAGGTGGTAGACCATGGAGCCGTTGGCGCCTTCCTTGTAGAACTCGCTGGCCGCGCAGTCCAGGCCCAGGGCGATCTGCTCGCCCGCGGTGTAGCCGGCCTTGTCGATGGCTTCCAGGATCAGCTGGATGGCCGCTTCATGGCTGGCCACGTTGGGCGCAAAGCCGCCTTCGTCACCCACGCTGGTGGGCATGCCCTTGGCGTCGATGATCTTCTTCAGTGCGTGAAAGACTTCAGCGCCGTAACGCAGCGCTTCGCGGAAGGTGGGCGCACCCACCGGGATGATCATGAACTCCTGCAGGTCCAGGTTGTTGTTGGCGTGGGCGCCACCGTTGATGACGTTCATCATCGGCACGGGCAGGCTCATCTTGCCCATGCCACCAAAGTAACGGTACAGCGGCAGGCCAGATTCTTCGGCGGCCGCGCGGGCCACGGCCATGCTCACCGCCAGCGTGGCGTTGGCGCCCAGGCGGCTCTTGTTGTCGGTGCCGTCCAGGTCCAGCAGGGTCTTGTCCAGGAAGGCCTGCTCGGAAGCGTCCAGGCCCATCACGGACTCGCTGATCTCGGTGTTGATGTGCTCCACCGCCTTCAACACACCTTTGCCCAGGTAGCGGCTCTTGTCGCCGTCGCGCAGCTCGATGGCTTCGCGGCTGCCAGTGGAGGCACCCGACGGCACGGCCGCACGGCCCATGGTGCCGCTTTCCAGCAGCACGTCGCATTCGACGGTGGGGTTGCCGCGGCTGTCCAGGATTTCCCGGCCGACGATGTCAACGATGGCGCTCATTCAATTCCTCTGGGTTGTTTGTTGTTGTGGAGCTTGGTCAGACCGGCGCGGCGACGCCTTCGACCAGGACCATGTTGAAGTAGGCGGTGGTGCCGGCCCGCTTGGGCTTGACCGCGACGCCGTAGTCGCCGTCATAAAAGGCCTTGGCTTGCTCGTAGCTTGGGAAACGCAGCATGGCCACGCGGTGCGGCTGCCAGTCACCATCCAGGGTCTCGTGGCGGCCACCGCGAACCAGGTACTCGCCACCGAAGGCCTTCACGGCGGCCGGCGCTGCTGCCAGGAACTGCTTGTATTGCTCGGGATCTGTGATGTGCATCTCGACGATGATGTACGCAGGGCTGCTCACGATCGGTTCCTTCAGCAGGAGAAGTCGTTTTCCAGCAGAGGCTGCTGCTTGATCACCCGGTCCAGCGCCACCAGCTG
>JANOAM010000378.1:0-2354 GCA_031411215.1 Betaproteobacteria bacterium | reverse complement strand
TCACGTCCAGGGCTTCTTCGGCGCGGAACTTCAGCGGCTGGCCCGCAGCGTCCTTGCCGGCCAGGAACAGGGCGCCAGCGGCCACCGTCACCGGGTCGGCGCGGCGCGGGTCGGCCTGCAGGGCCACGTGCACGCGGTCGGGCTGAGGCTGGCGGGGCACGAAACCCAGCACGTCACGGTGGTAGAAATTGATGTGCCGGTCGCCCAGGGTGTTGATGTCCTGCTGCGCACGCGCGTACAGGCGCATGAAGCTCAGCAGCAGGCCCACGGCCGCGTCGTGGTGGCCGCTGTCCAGGGTCTGCGGCAGCCGCTCCCGCGCCAGGGTCTGCAGGCGCGACAGCGCCGCGGCCATGGAATAGCCGACACCGCGCAACTGCTGCTGCGGCGTGCTGGCGGCCGGTGACCACTTCAGCGCGCTGTGCCACAGCGGGCTCAGGTTGCCTATGCGCGTGGCCAGGTCCAGACCCTCCTTCTCCAGACCGCCGTGGGCGTCCTTGAGCCACTTCAACTGGCCCGACAACTGGCCGCGCACGCTGTGGGCCAGCGCGTCACGCACGGCCAGCATGGCGCTGAGATCCTCCGGCCCCGGCTGACCCGGGCGGGCCACCGCGTCCAGTGCCAGCAGCCACTCGTCCATCTTGGCGGCCAGGTCCAGCACGTCGTGCGCGGGCCACGTGGCGTCGGTGTGTTGGGCGTGGCTGGCAAAGGTCTGCTGCCAGGCGAAGCGCGGGTAGCTGGCCATGTCGGCCAGCACCAGGGATTCATCGCGCTGGAACAGGGGCTCCCAGGTGCCGTCCGTGTGTTTGTTCAGGTCCACATAACGCAGCCGCGCGGCCAGGCGGCGGCTCATGGCCAGCAGCTGGTCCAGCTGCAGCGCGTCCACGGCAAAGGGCTGGTCCAGCGCGGGCAAGGAACGCTGGCGCTGCGTGGTGCCGTCGTTGCTGCCTGGCAGCGTGGACGCGGGCTGGCGTGCCTTGCCGCTCACACCGCACCCCCCGTCCACGGGTCCGCACGCGCGCCGCTGCCCTGCTCCAGGTACAGCGGGAACACCAGGTTGTGGCGCGAGTTGGTGGTGCGGATGCTGTAGTCCAGCAGGATGCGCAGCACACCTTCCTGCGGCTCTTCAAAGTCGAAGTCCACCGCGTGCAGGGTGACGCGCGGCTCGAAGAAGGTGACGGCCTTTTCGATCAGGCTGCGCATCTCCGTCAGCGTGGTCTCGTTGACCACCTCGAAGACCAGGCGGTGCAGGCCACAGCCGTAGTTGGGCTGCATCACCCGTTCGCCCGGTGCGGTGGACATCAGGATGCGCAGGCTCTCTTCCACGTCCTGCACCTGCGACACCAGCATCGCCGCGCAGCCACGCGGCTCAAAGGCCGGTGGAAAAGCCCAGCCCTGGCCCAGGAAGTGGCGGTCCAGCGCGGCGGAGGACTTGGGCGCGGCCATGTCAGCGCTCCATTGCGCCGTGCGCAGTCCGCGGTGCATGAAACGCCGGCGGATCTTTCAGCGTCCACTTGTGGCCTGGTGCGGTCGTTCGCGGTGTTGTGGCGGTCGCGTGCGCTTGGGGTGCCACCCATTCGCACGCCGCCTTGGTGGCAGGCCGAGGACGCTGGGTACCGGGCGCAGCGAAGTAAAGGAGGAGGCTCTGGGCACCGCCAGGTGACCAGAGCCGGGGGACATGAGCGGAGCCCGGTACCCGGCGGCCTTGGCCCGCAACGACACTCCGAATGAATATCCGCACAGCGCCGTCGTCAGGCGGCTGGCCGAAAGCCCCACGAGATGTGGCGAGCCCAAGCGAGCTTCGAGGCACCATGTCAGCCTCCGATCATCACGGTGGGCAGACCCAGCACGATGCTGCCGCCATGCGCCGTGCTGTCACCGATGCGCGCCGCCGGCTTGCCGCCGATCAGCACCGTGGCCGAGCCCTTGATGATGGCGTCCGGCGGGCCCACGCAGACGGCGTTGTCGCCCAGCACCGCGGCGGGGATCTTGCCGATCAGCACCGTGGGCACACCGGGGCCGACGATGGGCCCGCCCACGTGCGGAATGGGCGGCAGCCCCGGCGTCACCATGGGGCAGGCGTGCATGTCGGTCAGGCGGGCGGCGGGTGGCATCGCTGGCCTGCGTTCAGTTGATCATGACCATGGCGCCCTTGACCGTGGTCTGGCCAGACGCTGACAGCTCGGCCGTGGCCGAACCCTTGCCCGCAAAGCCGACGTTGGCCGTGCAGTTGATGTTCAGGCCCGCCACCTTCACATCGGCCTTGGACGTGATGCCGACCTCACCGACCGCGTCCAGCGTGATCTTGCCCTTGGCGGTGATGGTGATGTCCTTGGGGCTGTCCAGCGTGATGCCGC
>JANOAM010000377.1:0-6568 GCA_031411215.1 Betaproteobacteria bacterium | reverse complement strand
GGCACGCCTTCCACCTTGTCCACCGCCGGCCGGTCCATGCGGTCCAGGAACTGGCGTGCGTAGGCACTGAAGGTCTCGACATAGCGGCGCTGGCCCTCGGCGTACAGCGTGTCGAAGACCAGACTGCTCTTGCCGCTGCCGCTGGGGCCGGTGACCACCGTGAGTTCGCCGGTGCGGATATCCAGATCCAGGTTCTTCAGGTTGTGCTGACGAGCACCGCGGATGCGGATGACACCGGATGACATGAGGTCCTTCAGGGTTGAAGGCGGAGGATTCTAGGGACCGTTGGCCGCCGAGTTCTATGTCGGGGCATAGCTTCAAGCGTGCCTGCGCTGCCGCCAGCCCAGGGCTGGGGTGGCCGTTGTTGTCGGTGCGGGAAGACCACGGACGGTGGTCGATCAGGGCAGCAAGGGGGTTCGCGGAGCGCAGTAAAGGAGGAGGAAGCACTTGCGCCAGCAAGTGGTTCCGGGGGACATGAGCGCAGCGAAGCCCCTTGCCGCCCTGATCGCGCGCGAAGGGCCGCGCCGCGTCTAGCCGATCGAGCGGAAGCCCAGCACCACCCGTCGCGTCATCGCCGACTTCTTCTCGATCTTGGTGACGACCACATCGCCGACCTCGGCCGTGTTGGCCACATGCGTGCCGCCGCAGGGCTGCAGGTCCACGTCGGCAATTTCCAGCACGCGGATACGGCCCAGGCCACGCGGCGGCTGCACGCTCATGCTGCGCACCAGACCCGGGTTGGCGTCCAGCTCTTCTTCGCTGATCCAGCGGTGGCTGACCGTATGCGCCTCGGCGACCAGCCGCGCGATACCGGCCGTGAGCGCTTCCTTGTCCAGCGGCTCGTTCATGTGGAAGTCCAAGCGCGCGTAGCCGGCCGTGATGCTGCAGCCGTCCACCGGGTGCGGCACCAGCGCACACAGCAGGTGCGTGGCGGTGTGGAAGCGCATGTGGGCGCGGCGGCGTACCGCATCCACCTGCAGCGTCACGCGCGTGCCGGGCGTGAACGCGAACAGGTCCGCGCCCGCTGCTGGCGGGTTGGCGAAGAGATGGGCGATGTCACCGAGGCGCTCCTTGTGCTTGCGTGTGTCGGTGATGGCCAGCACGGCACCGGAGGCGGCCGTGAGCGTGCCCGCGTCCCCGGCCTGACCACCGCCCAGCGGGTAGAACACCGTGCGGTCCAGCACCACACCCGCTTCGTCCACCGCCACCACCACGGCCTCGCAGCTCAGCAGCGTGGCGTCTTCGCGGAACAGTTCATCGGTCATGGCGCGCTCATGGTTTCGTGATGCTGTGCAGAGTGACGGGGCCACGCGGCGTGTCCAGCTCCGCACTCAGCGCCGGGCCTTCACCGCTGTCAAACACCACGCCGCGCAGAGCCAGTACGGCTTGCGCCCGGGCGGGCACACCGCGCAACGTCAGCCGCTTCAATGCCACGGGGGACGCCGCCATGCGGTTGGCTGGGTGCACACCTTGCCACTGAATCAGCGTGGGCAAGGCGCCGCCGCAGGGCAGCGCGCCGTCCTCGCGCACCAGGATCTGCCAGGACAGAAGGCCGTTAGGCGTCTCGCGCTGCGCGGCGACCGGCAGGCCCGGCTGCTGCCCCGCGTTGACCAGCCCCCAGCGTTGCATGTCCAGGTTCTCGGTGCGTGCCACCACATGCACCAGCTGCGGCTGCTGCGTGACGCGCACCTGCAGCGCCGGGTCGTCCAGCCCGAACCAGCGTGCACGGCCGGGCGGCGGCGCGGCAGGGTCGATCGCGATGATCTCCAGGTAGACGCCGGGGAAAGCGTCGCTTGCAATCTTCAGCAGCCGGTTGTGCGTGCTCATCAGCACGTGCTGGCCGCCGGGGCCGGGCACCACGCCCAAGGTGGCTTCGCACCAAGCCATGCCTTGCTCCAGCGTGGCGGCGGCGATGACGAGGTGGTCGACCTGTGAGCTCATCCCGGCGAATCTACAACGTCACCTGTCCTTCGATGCAGGCCACCACATCGCCGCCTATCCAGATGGTGTCGCCCTGCTGCTCCACATAGACACGGCCGTCCCGGCCCAGCACGGTGCCCTGGCCCGCCACATAGGACGAAGGCGCCAGGCCGGCGCCAATGAGCCACTGCGCCAAGCTGGCGTTCAGGCTGCCCGTCACCGGGTCTTCGACCAGCGCACCAGGCATCGGAAACAGCGCACGGATCTCGAAGGCGCAAGGTCCGCCCGGCTTGTGTGCGCCCACCATGCCCAGCTTCAGCGCGCCCAGCTTGGCCGCGTCGGGCTTGATGGCCAACACCTGTTCGGCCGACTTCAGCATCACCGCACACCAGCCCGGGCCGTTGTCCACCCACTGGTGGTGCAGGACGTCTTCGCGCGCCACACCCAGGCCGGCGACGATGCGCGCCAGCAGTTCCGGCTCCAACGGACCCGTGCGCTTGAGCGGCGGTGCGCCGAACGCCAATCGACCGCCACGCTGGCGGATGCGCACCAGGCCCACGCCGCACTCCTGCACCACCAGTCCGGCCACCTTCGGCACACCACCCGCCGCCAGCCAAGCATGGCAGCTGCCCAGCGTGGGGTGGCCGGCAAAGGGCAGTTCACCGGCGGGCGTGAAGATGCGGACCTTGTAGTCCGCGGCCGTATCAACGGGTGGCAGCAGGAAGGTGGTCTCGGACAGGTTGGTCCAGCGTGCGAAGGCCGCCATGGCGCTGTCGCTCAGGCCGTCGGCGCCGTGCACGACCGCCAGCGGGTTGCCCTGCAGCGGCACGGCGCTGAAGACGTCCAGTTGATGAAAGCGACGGGTCGTTTTCAAGCCCGTCTTCACGCCGTCCATCACATCACGCCCTTCAGCACACGGCCCAGCGCGGCCACGCCTTGTTCGATCACATCCGGCGCTACGGTGACAAAGCTCAGGCGCAGCGTGTGGTGGTGGCCGCCATGCGGGAAGAAGGCGCTGCCCGGCACATAGGCCATGCCCGCTTCCACCGCCTGCGGCAGCAGGGCGGTGGCATCCACCTGAAGCGGCAGTTCCACCCAGAAGAACATGCCGCCGTGCGGCGCCTGCCATTTGCAGCCGGGCGGCAGGTGCTTGTGCAACGCGTCTCGCATGGCGTCGCGCTGCGCCTTGTACCTGGCCCGGATGGTGGGCACGTGCTCCTTCAAGAAGCCGTTCTTGATGACCTCATGCACCACACGCTGGTTGAAGCCGGGTGTGTGCAGATCGGCGGCCTGCTTGGCCTGCAGCAGTTTGGGCATCAGCGCAGGCGGCGCCACCACGTAGCCCAGTCGCAGGCCCGGGGCCAGCACCTTGCTGAAGCTGCCCAGGTAGACCGCGCCGCCATCGTCGCCGACGCCTGCGGCGGCGGA
Organism: Betaproteobacteria bacterium; assembly: GCA_031411215.1. Classification (GTDB taxonomy): domain Bacteria; phylum Pseudomonadota; class Gammaproteobacteria; order Burkholderiales; family Burkholderiaceae_C; genus Rubrivivax. Next base: position 3,220 of record JANOAM010000377.1, on the reverse strand, counting down.
AACGGGCGGCGGTGGGGCTTCGTCAAACCACAGGTCGCCGTAGGGGTTGTCTTCGACGATGGGCAGACCGATCTCACGCGCCTTGGCCACCAGGGCCAGGCGGCGTTCGGCGGGCAGGCAGCGGCCGGTGGGGTTCTGGTAGTTGGGCAGCAGGTACAGGAACCGCGCACCGCGTGCGGCGTCCAGCCCTTCGGGCAAGGGACCGTCGTCATCACCCGCCACTGCGGTGAAGTTGGCTTCGTAGGGCGCAAAAGCCTGCAGCGCACCCAGGTAGGTGGGCGATTCCACGGCCACCGTGCTGCCGGGGTCGATCAGCACCTTGCCGACCAGGTCCAGCCCCTGCTGCGAACCCGTGGTGATCAGCACCTGGTCCGCATCGGCCTTCAGCCCTTGCGATGACAACTCGGCGGCCACCCATTCGCGCAGCGGCGCATAGCCTTCGCTGGCCGCGTACTGCAAGGCCTCGCGTGGCATGTCGCGCAGCACCGCCGTGGTGGCGTCGCGCATGGCCTGCACGGGGAAGGTGTCGGCCGAGGGCAGGCCACCGGCCAGGCTGATGATGCCGGGGCGTTCGGTGATCTTCAGGATCTCGCGGATCGTGCTGGGGTTGAGCCGTTCGGCACGGCGGGCCATGGTCCATTGCATCAGGGCTTCTCCAAGATCCAGTTCACGGCGGCTTCGGCGTGCAGCAGCGTGGTGTCGAACACGGGCAGCGGGCTGCACCCTGCGTCTATCAGCAGGCCGATTTCGGTGCAGCCCAGGATGACCGCCTGCGCACCACGTGCGGCCTGGCGGCCGACCAGCGCCACCACGGCGTCACGTGACGCGTCGCTCACCACGCCGCGGCACAGTTCTTCGTAGATCACACGGTGCATCAACGTGCGGTCATCGGCGTCTGGCACGCTGACCGCCAGTCCTTGACTCTGCAGCCGCGCGCGCACGATCGAATCATCTTCCATCGTGAAGCGTGTGCCCAGCAGCGATGCGTGCTGCACACCGGCGGACTTCAGCGCGGCGGCCGTGGCATCGGCGATGTGCAGCAGCGGCAGGCCCGGCACCGCCGTTTCGATAGCCGCCGCCACCTTGTGCATGGTGTTGGTGGCCAGCACCAGGCCTTGCGCGCCCGCGCGCTGCAGGCCTTGTGCGACGGCGCCCAACAACGCAGCGGCACCGGTCCAGTCGCCCGCAGCCTGCAGCGCAGCCACGGGCGCGAAGTCCACGCTGTGCAAGACCAGCGGCGCGCTGTGCAGCCCGCCCAGGCGTGCGGCCACACCCTGGTTCAGCAGGCGGTAGTAGACGGCGGTGCTCTCCCAGCTCATGCCGCCGATCACACCCAGCGTTCTCATGCCGCCGCCTTGGCAACAGGCATGCGTTTGCCCAGGAAGACCACGCCGATCACCGCCAGCGCAAAGACCACCGTGCGCACATCCAGCTTCTCACCCAGCACCGGCACCGCAAACAGCAGCGCCAGGAAGGGCTGCACCAGCTGCACCTGGCTCACCCGCACCACGCCGCCCAGGGTCAGGCCGCGGTACCAGGCGAAGAAACCCAGCCACATGGAGAAGAGCGACACGTAGGCAAAGCCCAGCCAGGACGCACCACGCGCCGGTGCGGCCGGCCAGAACCACAGCGTGGCCGGCAAGGTGAAGGGCAGCGAGATCACCAGCACCCAGCAGATGACCTGCGGCGCCGGCATGTCGGCCGCCACCTTGGCGCCGCCCACGTAGCCGATGCCGGTGAACAGCACGGCCGACAGCAGCCAGCCGTCCGCCGCTGACAAGGCACCGCCGCCCTGCCAGGCCGCGAAGGCCAGCACCAGGCCGCAGCCGGCCAGCGCGCAAGCCCAGAAGCCGGTGGACGGCCGCTGGCGGAACACCAGCGCACCGATGACCGCGGTGGACAGCGGCATGAGGCCGGTGACCACGGCCGCGTGCATGGCGTCGACCTGGCGCAGCGCCAGCGCCAGGCTCATCGGGAAGCCGACCACGGTGCCGGCGGCGCTCACCACCAGCCAGCGCCAGTGGTGCGGGCGTGGCCACGGCGCCCGCACGGCCAGCAGGTACAGCACGCTCAAGAGGCCGGCCAGCCCGGCACGGCCTGCGGTGACGAAGGCGGGCGGCAGTTGCGGGTCGCTGGCGTCACCCACCGCCAGTCGTGTCATGGGCAGCGTCATCGCGAAGATGACGACGCCCAGAGCGCCCCAGGCGAAGCCCTTGCCGATGTCGGTGGGTGTACCGCTCGAGGAGCCGCTCAAGGAGCCGCTCACAAGAACGCCATCCAGGCCGCCGTGGCGACCAGCACGAGCGACAGGCTGCGGTTGAACCAGAGCAGCCGCGACCCTTCGGCCAACCAACCACGCAGGGCCGAACCCACCAACGCGTAGGTGAAGTTGCTGGCCAGCCCATAGGCCATCATCAACGGCAGCACCAGCGCCAGGCGCGGCCAGATGGGCTGCGCGACGGTGACCCACCCGGCGCTGATCATCAGCGCGTTCATCCAGGCCTTGATGTTGACGAACTGCAGCGCCACGCCCTTGGCGAAATTCATGTCGAAGCGCCGGGGATCAGCTTCACCCAGTGTCGCGCTGCGCGACAGTTTCCAGGCCAGATAGAGCATGTAGGCCAGGCCCGCCCACTTCAACAGCCCGGCCGCGAACGGTGCCGCCTGCAGCAGCGCGCCCATGCCCAAAGCGCAGCCCAGCAGCAGCAAACCCCAGCCGAAGGGCACGGCCACGACAAAGCGCATCGCGTGCTTCAAGCCGTGGTTGGCGGCCAGCGCCGCCGCCAGCGTGGTGTTGGGCCCGGGCGTGAAGGCCATGGCCGTGGCAAACACCAGCAGCGCAGCGAGTTCGGGCCAGGGCATGGGAAGGGCGAATGTCAGCACAGGGCGGCCAGTCTATTCGACAGACGCAACACAGTAGCCATACACTTCAACGCACAGATTCCAAACTGTATTGCTCATGTCAGTCACACAGAACACCCTGAGCCGCGGCGCGGGCGCGGGCCTGGCCGAACAGCTGGCCGCGCGTTTTGCGGACCGCATCCAGCAGCGTCTGCTGGCTGCTGGCGCGCGTCTGCCTTCCGTGCGCGACTGCGCAGAACGCCATGGTGTGAGCCCCAGCACCGTGGTCGGCGCCTACGACCTGTTGCAGGCGCGGGGCCTGGTGCAAGCGCGGCCCCAGCGCGGCTTTTTCGTGCGCGACCTGCATACCAGCCGCGGC
>JANOAM010000376.1:0-3086 GCA_031411215.1 Betaproteobacteria bacterium | reverse complement strand
AGCGCCCGCAGCTGAGCGCCTTCCTGGACGTGCTGGCCGAACACCGGCGCCAGCTGGAACAGCAGCGCGAGGACATCGAGATCACGCTGGCCGAAATTGCCCAGCACGAAGAGCGTTGCCGCAGCCTGCTGGGCAGCGCGGCGGCCAAGGCACCACGACGCAACCGCGACAGAGAAGGAATCCCGCCATGAACCTGCCCGGCCTGAACTTCCAGCTTGGTGAAGACATCGACGCGCTGCGCGACGCGGTGCGTGACTTCTGCGCGGCCGAGATCGCGCCACGCGCCGCCGAGATCGACCGCAGCGACTGCTTTCCCATGGACCTGTGGCGCAAGATGGGTGAGATCGGCGTGCTGGGCATCACCGTGCCGGAAGCGTACGGCGGCGCCAACATGGGCTACCTGGCGCACATGATCGCCATGGAAGAGATCAGCCGCGCCAGCGCCAGCGTGGGCCTGAGCTATGGCGCGCACAGCAACCTGTGCGTCAACCAGCTCAAGCGCAACGGCAGCGATGCGCAGAAGCTGAAATACCTGCCCAAGCTGATCAGCGGTGAGCACGTCGGCGCGCTGGCCATGAGCGAGCCGGGCGCCGGGTCCGACGTCATCAGCATGAAGCTGAAGGCCGAAGACAAAGGTGGCCACTACCTGCTCAACGGCACCAAGATGTGGATCACCAACGGCCCCGACGCCGACACCATGGTGGTCTACGCCAAGACCGAACCCGAGCTGGGTGCGCGTGGTGTCACGGCCTTCATCGTCGAGAAGGGCATGAAGGGATTCAGCACCGCGCAGAAGCTGGACAAGCTGGGCATGCGCGGCAGCCACACCGGCGAGATGGTGTTCCACAACGTCGAAGTGCCGGCCGCCAACATCCTGGGCCACGTCAACGGCGGCGCCAAGGTGTTGATGAGCGGCCTGGACTACGAACGTGCGGTGCTGGCGGCCGGCCCCATCGGCATCATGCAGGCGGTGATGGACAACGTGGTGCCCTACACCCACGACCGCAAGCAGTTCGGCCAGAGCATCGGCGAATTCCAGCTGATCCAGGGCAAAGTGGCCGACATGTACACCGTGCTGCAGGCCGGCCGCGCCTTCTGCTACACGGTGGGCAAGAACCTGGACCTGCTGGGCACGGAACACGTGCGCCAGGTGCGCAAGGACTGCGCCAGCGTCATCCTGTGGTGTGCGGAAAAGGCCACCTGGATGGCCGGCGAAGGCATCCAGATCTTCGGCGGCAACGGCTACATCAACGACTACCCGCTGGGCCGTCTGTGGCGCGACGCCAAGCTGTATGAGATTGGCGCGGGCACATCCGAAATCCGCCGCATGCTGATCGGCCGCGAGCTGTTCGCGGAAACGATGTGAGTCCGCCCGCCGTGGCGCTGCCCACTTTGGTGGGCCAGCGCTGCACGCTGCGGCCGTTGCGCCTGGCCGACGCAACTTCGCTGCAACGCCATGCCGACGACACGGCCGTGGCGCTGAACCTGTTCGACGGCTTTCCGCAGCCCTACACGCTGGCCATCGCCGAAGCCTGGTGTGGCCATGAGCACCTCGACCCGCGTTTCGCCCATGTGCTGGGTGTGGTGGTGGAAAACGACCAGGTCGCCGGCTGCATCAGCGTCACGCCGCAGGGCGGCCTTTGGGCGAGCAGCGCCGTGGTCGGCTACTGGCTGGGCCAGGCCTACTGGGGCAGGGGCGTGATGGGTGAGGCGCTGTCGCTGATCACGGTCTGGGCCTGGGGCGCGCTGCCGCAGGTGGCACGGCTGTGGATGCCCATCTACGCCCGCAACCTGGGCTCGCAGGGTGTGGCGCGCCATGCGGGCTACGCGCTGGAAGGGCGTCTGCCGCTGGCCATTCGCCAGGGCGGCAAGGCCATCGACGCGGTGCAGTACGGCCAGACACGCCCCGGCGCCACGCCAGGTGAATGGGTCCTGCCTACACTGACGCCATGAGCACACCGTTGACCGACCCCCGCGATCCCCCGGACGAACTGCAGACCCTGCTGGACGCCAACCGCGCCTGGGCGGCGGCCACTGAAAAGCGCGAGCCCGGCTTCTTCACGCGGCTGGCCAAGCAGCAGAGCCCGAAGTACATGTGGATAGGCTGTGCCGACAGCCGCGTGCCCGCCAACGAGATCACCGGGCTGGACCCGGGTGAGGTTTTCGTGCACCGCAACGTGGCCAACGTGGTGGTGCACAGCGACCTCAACGCCCTGTCCACCATCCAGTTCGCGGTGGAGCACCTGAAGGTCGAGCACATCATGGTCGTCGGCCACTACGGCTGCGCCGGTGTGCGCGCAGCCATGCGCGGCATTCGCGTGGGCCTGGCCGACAACTGGCTGCGCCACGTGCAGGACGTGCGCCTGCGCCACCGCAAGCGGCTGGACCATCTGCCCACGGATCAGCAGGAAGACGTGCTGTGCGAAATGAACGTGATTGAGCAGGTCGGCAACGTGGCCCTGTCCACGGTGATCCAGGACGCCTGGGCGCGGGGTCAGAAGGTTGCCATCCATGGCTGGGTCTACGGCCTGCGCGACGGTTTGCTCAAGGACCTGGGCGTCACCATGGACCGGCCCGAGCAGGTGGTGGATGTGTTCGCCAACGCCTTGAAGCGCTATCCGCGTGCGCCGCTGCCGGCGCTGGCCGACGACCCCACGGACGACGCCGTCACCCAGTTCGGACCCGGCGCGCTGTGAAGAACCCATGTTCCCGCACGAACTCACTGACAGCCGGGCCTTCGACATCGCGCAGGCGCTGATCGAAGGCTTCGACCGTCACTACCGCCTGTTCCGGGAAACCAGCGCTGCGGCCAAGCGCCGCTTTGAAGAGGCCGACTGGCACGGCCAGCAGCGTGCGCAAGCGCAGCGCATCGAGTACTACGACCAGCGTGTCAACGAAGCCGTGGACCGGTTGCGTGCCGACTACCAGATCGATCAGCTCAGCATGGACACCTGGCAACAGGCCAAGCTGCACTACATAGGCCAGCTGGTGGACCACCACCAGCCCGAGCTGGCCGAGACCTTCTTCAATTCGGTGACGTCCAAGCTGCTGCACCGCAGCTACTTCAAGAACGACTTCATCTTCGT
>JANOAM010000375.1:0-16265 GCA_031411215.1 Betaproteobacteria bacterium | reverse complement strand
TGGACCTCGCCCAGGTTGGCGCGCGCGGTGCGGTGGCCAGGGTCGTTGCGCAGTGCGGTCTCCAGCGCCTGGCGCGCCAATTCCAGGCGGCCGGCCCGCACGTGCAGCAGCGCGATGTTGTTGTAGGGTTCGGGCAGTTCTGGAAACTCCTGCGCCAGTTGCGTGAAGGCGTCCAAGGCCTCGGTGTTGCGCTGAAGGTCCATCAGCGCCACGGCACGCAGAAAGCGCGCCTGGGTGTTGCGCGGGTCCTGTGCCGCGGCCGACTCCGTTGCGCGCAAGGCACCCGCCAGGTCGCCCCTGGCGACCAGGTTCTGCACATCAGTGATCAGGTCCGCGCCGGCGGCGGCGCAGGCCAGCAGCAGGGTCGCGGCCAGCACACGCGGCAGGGTCGGAAGCAGGGGCGAAATCAAAGGCACGGCAGGTGGGGAAGGTCGGCGCTGCGGTGCTGCGCACGGCAGGCCAGCAGCAGGGTGGCCGGTATACTGCCTTCATTCTATCGGCGCCCTCTGGCCTGGCCAGATGCGCGGCGCCCACGGTGCCGCAGCGCCGTCTCATCACCCGCCATGACGCTACGCATCCACAACACGTTGACGCGCCGCCTGGAGCCCTTCCAGCCGATCGAACCTGGCCACGTTCGCATGTACGTGTGCGGCATCACCGTGTACGACCTGTGCCACCTGGGCCATGCGCGCATGGTGCTGGCCTTCGACACCGTGTACCGCTGGCTGCTGGCCAGTGGCTGGCGCGTGACCTACGTGCGCAACATCACCGACATCGAGGACAAGATCATCCGCCGTGCGGTGGAGCGCGGCATCACCATCCGCCAGCTGACCGACGAGATGATCGCCGCCATGCACAGCGACTTTGCTGCGTTGGGCGCCGCCACGCCGACCCACGAGCCGCGCGCCACCGACTACGTGCCGCAGATGCTGGACATCATCGGCAAGCTCAAGGACAAGGGCCTCGCATATCAAGCAGAAGGCGGTGACGTCAACTTCGCCGTGCGCCGTCTGCCCGGCTACGGCAAGCTGTCTGGCAAGAGCCTGGACGAACTGCGCGCCGGTGAACGTGTGGCGGTGCTGGGCGACAAGGAAGACCCGCTGGACTTCGTGCTGTGGAAGTCCGCCAAGGCCGAAGAGCCCGACGACGCGAAGTGGGCGAGCCCCTATGGTGCAGGCCGGCCGGGCTGGCACATCGAGTGCTCCGCCATGAGCGAATCGCTGCTGGGTGCGCCGTTTGACATCCACGGCGGCGGCATGGACCTCACGTTCCCGCACCACGAAAACGAAATCGCCCAGAGCGAGGGTGCCAGCGGTGGGGAATTCGTGCGCACCTGGATGCACAACGGCTTCCTGAATGTCGACGACACCAAAATGTCCAAGAGCCTGGGCAACTTCTTCACCATCGCTGACGTGCTGAAGGTGTTTGACGGCGAGTCGGTGCGCTTCTTCATGCTGCGCACGCACTTCCGCAGCCCGTTCAATTTCAGCGACATGCTGCTGGACGAAGCACGCAGCGGCTTGCGGCGCCTGTACACCGCGCTGCAGTCGGCCGGTGATGTGCCCGCGCTGACGGCCATCGACTGGACCGAGCCGCGTGCCGCAGCTTTCCGGGCCGCGATGGACGACGACTTCAACACGCCCGGCGCGCTGGCCGTGCTGTTTGAACTGGCCAGCGAGATCAACCGCGGCAAGACAGGCGACGCGGCCCTGCTCAAGGCCCTGGGCGCCACGCTGGGTGTGCTGCAGGCCGAACCGCGCGCCTTCCTGCAAGGCGGGCAGAGCGGTGTGGACGAAGCCTGGGTGCAGCAGCAGATTGAAGCCCGTGCCGCCGCCAAGAAGGCGCGCGACTTTGCGCTGGCCGACCGCATCCGGGCTGACTTGCTGGCACAGGGCATCGAGCTCAAGGACTCCGCCCTGGGCACGGCCTGGGTGCGCGCCTGACCCGCATGCCCAAGTCCACCGGCAAAGCCGGGGCCGCGAGCCCCGAGCCGATCACGCCCGACATCGTTCCTGCTTACTGGGACGAGGCCTGCCGCCATCTGTCCAAACGCGACCGCGTGCTGAAGAAGCTGATCCCCAAGTTCGGCGAGGCACGCTTGCGCAGCCGTGGCGATGCCTTCACCACGCTGGCGCGGTCCATCGTCGGCCAGCAGATTTCTGTGAAGGCGGCGCAGTCCGTGTGGGACCGCTTTGTGACCACGGTGGGCGGCCAGACCACGTTGCTGAACGCCGCTGCCGTGCAGGCCGTGGCCGTGCCGCAATTGCGCGAAGCCGGTTTGTCAGGCCGCAAGGCGGAATACCTGCTGGACCTGTCCGGCCACTTCAGCGATGGCCGCGTGAACGCGGCGCGCTGGCAGTCCATGGACGACGAAGCCATCATCGCGGAACTGATTGCCATACGCGGCATCGGCCGCTGGACGGCTGAGATGTTCCTGATTTTCCACCTGATGCGGGCGGACGTGCTGCCGCTGGACGATCTGGGCCTGATCAAGGGCATCAGCGTCAACTACTTCAGCGGCGAGCCGGTTTCGCGCGCCGAGGCCCGCGAAGTGGCCGACGCCTGGGCGCCTTTCCGCTCGGTGGCCACTTGGTATATTTGGCGCAGCCTGGACCCGGTGCCCGTGGAGTATTGATTCGATGAAGCGCCACTTTCTGGAATTTGAGCAGCCGATCTCCGAGCTGGAATCCAAGATCGACGAACTGCGCTACGTGCAGAACGAATCGGCGGTGGATATCTCTGACGAGATCGACCGGCTCAGCCAGAAGAGCCAGCAGCTCACGCGCGACATCTACGCCAACCTGAGCCCTTGGCAGGTGACGCAGATCGCCCGCCACCCGCAGCGCCCCTACACGCTGGACTACGTGAACGAGGTCTTCACCGACTTCCACGAACTGCACGGCGACCGCCACTACGCGGACGACCTGTCCATCGTCGGCGGCCTGGCACGCTTCAACGGCCAGGCCTGCATGGTGTTGGGCCACCAGAAGGGCCGCGACACGAAAGAGCGCACGCTGCGCAATTTCGGCATGAGCCGGCCCGAGGGTTACCGCAAGGCGCTGCGCCTGATGAAGCTGGCCGAAAAGTTCGGCATGCCGGTGTTCACCTTCGTCGACACGCCGGGCGCCTACCCCGGCATTGGCGCCGAGGAGCGTGGCCAGAGTGAAGCGATCGGCCGCAACATCTTCGAGATGGCGCAGCTGGAAGTGCCCATCGTCAGCACCATCATCGGTGAAGGCGGCTCCGGTGGCGCACTGGCCATCAGCGTGGCCGACCAGGTGCTGATGCTGCAGTACAGCGTCTACAGCGTGATCTCGCCCGAGGGCTGCGCGTCCATCCTGTGGAAGACCGCGGAACGGGCGTCCGAAGCGGCTGAAGCGCTGGGCATCACCGCGCACCGACTGAAGGCCTTGGGTGTGATCGACAAGATCGTCAGTGAACCTGTGGGTGGCGCGCACCGCGACATCCCGTGGATGGCTGCGCAACTCAAGCGCGGCCTGGCCGACGCGCTGCGCCAGACCGCCGACCTGAAGCCCAAGGAACTGCTGCAGCGCCGCTACGAGCGCCTGCGCTCCTACGGCCGCTTCAGCGACACCAAGGACCGGTGACCGTGGGCCGGCCGCGGGTTGCCGTGGCTACCAGCGGCGGCTTGGATTCCACCGCGCTGCTCCATTGCACCGTGGCACAAGCACGTGCGCTGGGTGCGGATGTGGTTGCGCTGCATGTGCACCACGGGCTCATGCCCCAGGCCGATGAATGGCTGGCGAAAGTCCGGCGCCAGGCCTTGCGCTGGGGTGTGGCCTTTGATTCCCGCAAGCTCTCAGCTGTCCCGGCCAGCGGCGACAGCGTCGAGGCCTGGGCCCGTGAAGGCCGCTACGCCGCGCTGGCCGACATGGCCCATGCCCACGGCTGCAGCCTGGTCCTGCTGGCCCACCACCGCCGCGACCAGGCCGAGACGTGGCTGCTGCAAGCGCTGCGCGGCGCCGGCGACGCGGGCCTGTCGGCCATGCCCGCGCAGGCGCACAGGCGCGGGCTGTTGTGGGTTCGGCCGTGGCTGGGCCAGGCTCGCGAGGCGATTGAGCTTTACGCCAAGCGCCACCGCCTGACCTGGGTCGAAGACCCCAGCAACGCTGACCCACGCTTTGCCCGCAGTCGCCTGCGCACGTTGTTGTGGCCCGTCCTGCAGCGCCATTTTCCTGACGCCGAGCCCACGCTCGCGCAGGCGGCAGGTCACGCCCAGTTCGCCGCGGCCCTGGCACGTGAAGTGGCGCTGGAAGACCTGAGCGTGGTCACCGAAGCACGCGGCCTGCAGCGTCAGCCGTGGCTGGACTTGCCCCCGGCGCGTCGGCGCAACGCACTGCGCTGGTGGTTGATGGAGCCATTGGGCGCGTTCCCACCGCACACGCTGGTCGAACGGTTGATGCAGGAGCTGCCGTCGGCCCGCATCGGCAGCTGGCCCACACCAGCCGGCTGGCTGCGCCTGCACCGGAGCTGGCTGTCGCACGAGCCTGCACTGGCCGACGCCCAGGCCGAGCCGCAGGACCTTCAGGCCAGCCTGGACGAGCCCGGCCGGCTGCACCTGGCGGACTGGGGTGGCGACCTGGTGGTGACGCGGTGCCAGCAAGGCGGTGTGCCGCCCGCCATGCTGCGGGATGTGCGGGTCCACGCCCGCCAGGGTGGTGAGCAATTCCGGCTGGCGCCCAAGGCCACGGCGCGCAGCCTCAAGAAACAGTACCAGGCGCTGGACTTGCCCGCCTGGGCGCGTTCCGGGCCGCTGGTGTCGACCCGAGACGGCCAACTGCTTTTTGCGCCGCGGCTGGGCATGGATGCCCGCCACTGGGCCGCCCCCGACACCGAACAGCTGCGCGTGGACTGGGTGCCCGCCGCAGCCGCCCAAACGGGCCCAGAGCAGCCGCACAGCTAGAATCGTGGGCTTTGTGCAGGGCAGCACGGCCTTGCATTTCGACTCGCAGCAACCCTGAAACCGGCGCCAGCGGACCACGCACACGAACACGCAAGCGCACGCACGCACGCAGAACATGGCACTGATCGTTCACAAGTACGGTGGCACCTCCATGGGTTCCACCGAACGCATCCGCAGCGTCGCGCAGCGCGTCGCCAAGTGGGTGCGCGCCGGCCACCAGATCGTGGTCGTGCCTTCCGCCATGAGCGGCGAGACCAACCGCCTGCTGGGCATGGCCAAGGAACTGATGCCCAACGCCAGCACGCCTGAGGCCATGCGCGAACTGGACGCCATTGCCGCCACTGGCGAACAGGTGTCCGTGGGCCTGCTGGCCCTGGCGCTGCAGGCGCAAGGCCAACCGGCCGTGAGCTATGGCGGCTGGCAGGTGCCTGTTCTGACCGATTCGGCCTACACCAAGGCGCGCATCACCAGCATTGACGACACCCGCGTGCGTGCCGACCTGGCAGCAGGCAAGGTGGTCATCATCACCGGCTTCCAGGGCATGGATCCTGAAGGCCACGTCACCACGCTGGGCCGTGGCGGCAGCGACACTTCAGCCGTGGCCGTGGCCGCCGCGCTGAAGGCTGCGGAATGCCTGATCTACACCGACGTGGATGGTGTCTACACCACCGACCCGCGTGTCGTGCCCGAGGCGCGGCGCCTCAGCACGGTGAGCTTTGAAGAGATGCTGGAAATGGCCAGCCTGGGCAGCAAGGTGCTGCAGATCCGGTCGGTGGAATTCGCCGGCAAGTACCGTGTGCCCACGCGTGTGCTGAGCAGCTTCACCCCGTGGGACATCCCGGTCGAGGAAGAAGCCGTGTCGGGTACCCTGATCACCTTTGAGGAAGACGAGAAGATGGAACAAGCCGTGGTGGCCGGTATCGCGTTCAACCGCGACGAGGCCAAGATCAGCATCATCGGCGTGCCCGACAAGCCCGGCATCGCCTACCAGCTGCTCGGCCCCGTGGCCGACGCGAACATCGACGTGGACGTGATCATCCAGAACGTCAGCCACGAAGGCCGCACCGACTTCAGCTTCACCGTGCACCGCAACGACTACGTGCGCACGCTGGACGTCCTGAAGAACACGGTGATGCCTGCAGTGGGCGCACTGGACGTGCGCGGCGACGCCAAGATCTGCAAGGTCAGCATCGTGGGCATCGGCATGAAGAGCCACGTGGGCATCGCGGCCAAGATGTTCCGCACGCTCAGCGAAGAGGGCATCAACATCCAGATGATCACCACCAGCGAGATCAAGACCAGCGTGGTGATCGACGAGAAGTACATGGAACTGGCCGTGCGCGCGCTGCACAAGGCCTTTGACCTGGACCAGCCCGCAGCCTGATAGAGAAGTGCCTTGGGTTGCGGCTAGAATGCAGCCCTTCGCCGGAGTCGTGACCGAGTGGCCGAAGGTGCTCCCCTGCTAAGGGAGTATTCGCCAAAAGCGAATCGAGGGTTCGAATCCCTCCGACTCCTCCAGACAGAGATTCATCGGGTTCCATGGACCCGGATGCATGATCCGAAAAGCCCCGCTCTGCGGGGCTTTTTCGTTGTCTCACGCTTGTGGGATTGGATGCCGGCTGCGCATCTCGGCGGCCTGTGCTTCCAGGCCCAGGCACTCGAAGATGACGGCCAGGTTGTGGGCGGCGAGGTGGCTGCCACGGCCGACGACGGCACCCGTCAAGTCGGGCCGCTCGCCGATTTCAAGACAGCGTGTCCAGGCCGCCTGCGCCATCGGCAGCAACTCGTCGCCGCGGCCAGGGTCGGTGGCTGCCCAGTCGAGCAAGAGGTCGCCGAGCGCAAAGAAGAAGTCCGGTGACTCAACGCAAGAAGCCAGCTGCGTCTCGGCAAACTGCACACCTTCGCCATGCCGGCCGCACTTCTTCAAGGCATGGATGTGGCGCGCTGCCAGGTCAAAGCGCCAAGGGGCCGTGTGGGTCTCCAGCTCCAGCGCGGCGGCCTTCAAGAAGGCTTCGGCAGCATCCGCATGCTCGCCATACACGTCGCAATCCTTGCCCAGCTGGTACCAGAGGTAGGCACTGTCGGGATGTGCCACCAGATCAACCAGCAGCAGCTTGCGATTGCGTCCCCGCTTGGTCTGCAGACGCAGCGGTGCATAACCGTCGTGGCCGATGCGTATGGGCAGCCTGCGCACCGGCAACGCGTGCGCGGGCTGTTCGTGGATGCGTCCGGTGTAGCGTGTCGGTCCGGGCAGGACACGGCTGATCCAGGACACGACCTGATCGGCTTCCCGTGTGCCGGTGTGGTCGATCAGCTGCAGTGCGCCCACGAAGCCGGGTTTGGTCTGGCGCAGCGCGCGCAGGGCGTCACCACCGTCGATCAGCCATTCATCGGCATCCAGCACCAGGTGCCAGTCCACCGCCTGCAGACCCAGTGCGGCATTGCGGGCCGCCGAGAAGTCGTCGCACCAGGTGAAGCTCTGCACACGTGCGCCGTGCGCCGTTGCGATGGCGACGGTGTCGTCAGCAGAGCCCGTGTCCAGAACCAGCATCGTGTCGACGTACGGCCGGATGCTGTCCAGGAGACGGCCAATGAGGGCGGCTTCGTCGCGCGCAATGACACACAAGCCGACGCTGAAATCTGCCATGGCGCGCAGCTTAACTGCGCCGCCAAGCTCGGGCCTTCACTCGCCAGGCGCCGACAGATCGCTTCGTGCAGCCCTGGCAAGGTCTGCGACGGGCGCCATGCGGCAGGCGCGACCGCAGTTCGGTGCAACCTGAACCACCTGCTTGCCGGCCACGGCCGGAGCACCGCGCTGCGTCACCGGCTGGGCACCATGGTTGGCTGCAGCAGCGGCCATGACCAGATAGAAGAGCCCGGGGCCGGCGGAAAAGAGGGTCAGCATGACGGTTCTCCTGGGTCTTGTCGGTTGCGGTTGACCCATTGAGCGACTCCGCCAGCCGAAGGAGAAGTAGACCGAGGGATACCACGGCTCTTTTCATGCGGCCAGGATGGCCCCGGCCGAGGCCAAGGCCAACACCGACGCAGGTGCACAGCCCTCGGCCTTGTTGTTGATGGTGATGAAGACACGGTGCTCGGCCTCCAACGTGGCGTGGCCGACGCGGGCCAGGGTCTGGCGCGTGGTGGGGTCCGGCGCCTGCGCAGAGTCCAGCCCGGGAAGTACCAGGACGATGTGACCAGTTGGCAACGGCCCTGGAAGCGCGCACGGAGCGCTTCTGCCACGGCCACGGCGTGTGCAGAAGGCACGGCGGCCTTCACATGAAGGGGCAGATCTTGGTCGTCAAACAGGGCAGGCTGCTCGCTCTCGCGCGCCGCGTTCTGGCGGTGCGCGGCCAAGCCCACACAATCGTCCCCAGTCGCCAGCAAACCGCCAACAGACCGCCAACAAACGAGGAGCGAGCAGCCGTGGCGCACAACACCGAAAGGCTCTACCGTATCGAGGCGCTGATCCGCGCGCGTGGGCATGTCAGCTTGCAGACGCTGCTGGACGAACTGGAAGTTTCGCGTGCCACGCTCAAGCGCGACCTGGAGTACCTGCGCAGCCGCATGGGTGCGCCCATCGACTACGACCGGGACCTCAACGGCTACCGCTTCGGCGCCGAGGTGCAGGCCGGCGGCCGGCATGAACTGCCTGGCCTGTGGTTCAACGAATCCGAGCTGTACTCGCTGCTCACCGCGCAGCAGTTGCTGGCCGGCCTGGACACCGACGGCCTGCTGTCACGCCACCTGCAGCCGTTGCTGGACCGCATCCGTGACTTGCTGGCCCGCGGTGAGGGCGACGAAGCCGCCACGCGTCTCACGCAGCGCATCAAGGTGGTCAGCGCCTGGCGACGACCCGTGCCCAGCCGCTTCTTCGAACGCGTGAGCACCGCCTTGCTGCAACGCCGCAGACTGCATCTTCGCTACTTGACCCGAGGCCGCGGCGAGGTCAGTGAACGCGACGTGTCGCCGCAGCGCCTGGTCCACTACCGCAACACCTGGTACCTGGACGCCTGGTGCCACCGTGCCGACGCGCTGCGGCGTTTTGCGCTGGACGCGGTGCAGGAAGCTCAAGTGCTGGAACGTCCCGCCAAGGCCCTGGCGCTCAAGCGGGTGGAAAAGGAAATGGACGCCGGCTACGGCATCTATGCGGGCGGCCAGCAGCAGTGGGCCGTGCTGCAGTTCAACCCGCAGGCAGCGCAGTGGGCCAGCCGCGAGGAATGGCATCCCGAACAAGAAGGCCGCCGCCTGCCGGACGGTGGTTTTGAGCTGCGGCTGCCCTATGTGGATGCCACCGAGCTGGCCATGGATGTGCTGCGCCAGGGCGCCGAAGTCCGGGTGCTGGAGCCGCCCAGTCTGGTGGAATTGGTGAAGAGTCGGCTGCAGGCGGCAGCTGGGTTGTACGGACCGTTGTCCTAACCCACGACCCGCAGCGACAGGTCTACAGCGCGCAAGTCCTTGGTCAGCTTGCCGACGGAGATGCGGTCCACGCCCGTGGTTGCGATCTCTCGGATGGCGGCCAGATCCACGCCGCCAGAGACCTCCAGCAGCGCGCGCCCAACGTTGAGCTTGACGGCCTCGCGCATGTCGGCCAGCGAAAAGTCGTCGAGCAGGATGCTGGCGGCACCGGCCTCCAGGGCCTGCAGCATCTCGGACAGCGACTCCACCTCGATCTGCACCGGCACGCCGGCTTTCAGCGCCGCTGCGCTGGCGAGCGCGGGTGCGATGCCGCCGGCCGCCGCGATGTGGTTTTCCTTGATCAGGATGCCGGCCCACAGCGCCAGCCGCTGGTTCTGACCGCCGCCGACCCGCACCGCGTACTTCTGCGCCAGGCGCAGGCCGGGCAGCGTCTTGCGGGTGTCCAGCACCACACAACCCTTGGGGTTGGGCGACGCGTCTGCAATGGCGTCCACGTACTGCCGTGTCACCGTGGCCACGCCGGACAGCATCTGCAGGAAGTTCAGCGCTGGCCGTTCCGCGCTCAGCAGGGATCGGGCATTGGCGTCGATGTCGCAGACCACCGTGCCTGCAGTGACCTGCTGGCCTTCGTTGGCGTGCCAGGACACCTTGGCCGTGTTGTCCAGGGTCACCATGCAGGCCGTGAACCAGGCGCGGCCACACAGCACCGCAGGCTCCTTGGCCGTGACGCGGGCCAGGGCCCGGCGCCCGGCAGGGACCAGCTGCGCGGTCCAGTCGCAGGTGCCGATGTCCTCCGTCAAGGCGTCGCGGACATTGCGGGCCAGGGCGGCTTCCAGGGTTTCGTTGTGATCTGTCACGGGGGCTCCTGCGCGGCGTGGGCGCCAACGCAGGATTGTTGCCCGTGCCGGCTGCCATGCCAGGTGCGCCTTCAGCCAGTGTGCACCACCAGGCGCCGTGCGCCGGCCAACAGGCGCGGCTGCAGATCGGCCAACGCCACGTCGGCCGCACCCGGCCGGTAAGGGTTGATGGCGCGGGTGAAAGGCAGCGGCTGGCCGTCCAGCTCCAGCGTCAGCGGGCCGCAGCCCTTGGGACCCAGGCGGTATTCGATTTCCAGTTCCACGTCGCCCAGCGGCACGCGAGCCACCAGGCCGTCCAGTGCGGGCGTCAGCACGGGGTCCAGCACCAGCCGATCGTGGCCACGCCGCACACCCAGGAACTGGCCCACGATGAGGCCCAGCGCAATGCCCGGGCCGCTGGAGTACACGCGCCAGCCACCGTCCAGCGCCACCTCACCGCGCTGCACACGCCCGTAGTCGCGGCTGGCCTCATGGCGATCGGCAAAGGCAGCGTCCGAACTGGAGAAGTAGCAATTCGCCTGGCGCAGGCTGGCCGCGGGCACCAGCTCCCGCAGGGCGATGGGGTGGGCACGGGCCAGGGCCTCAAAGAGTGCCGGTGCGTCGCCCAGGTGGGCCAGCGTCTCGGCCCAGCGCAGGTGCGCATGCATGTACATGACGCCGATCTCGCGGCCGAAGAAGGCGCTGCTCTCGGCACGCTGGAACAGTGTCTCTGGTCCACCGCGATAAGGCATGGGGCGGTCGAACAGGCGCGCACCATCCGGGCCCATCAGGTGGGTCTGGATCAGGCGGCGCTGCGCTTGTGCCTGTTCAGGGCTCAGCAGGTCTTCCAGGATGGCGTGCATCATGGGCAGCAGGCTGTAGTGCACGCCGGTGACACTGTCTCGCGGGTGCAGCAGCCACTGCACCGGCGTGGTGGCGGGTGCTTCGAAGCGTGCGTAGCCGGTGACCACGCCATCGGCCACCAGCAGGCGTTGAAAATCGGCGGCCACAGCGGCGGCCTCGTCTTGCAGTGGCTGGGCGCGGGCGTCCTGGCCTAAGCCCTGGAGCGCGCGTGACAGCGTGCTCAGCATCTGGTGGTGCAGCGTCACGGTCCAGGCGCTGCACAGCTGGTCGCGCAGACTGGGGTCAGCCGGCTGCAGGGAGTCGTTCCAGTCGCCGTGGCCGTAGGCGGCCAAGTGCGTGCCCGCGACGCGCCGGCCCGCGATGACCTGCAGCGCGCGCTCCACGTGCTGCCACACGCTGCCCGTCTGCGCCGTTTCGCCCTTGGCCGCATGGAAGGGCAGGGCTTCGTCCAGCAGCGCCACGTCGCCGCTGGCGAGCAGGTAGCGCGCCAGGCCCAGCAGCGGCCAGAAGACGATGTCGCCATGCGAGTCCCCAGCGCGCAGGTGGCGTTCGCGCTCGAAGAACATGAACCACTGCGGCCAGTCGCCGCCCACGTCCTGTGCCGCAAACACCCGCAACAGCAAGTCGCGCACGGGCGCGGGGCGGTCCAGGGCCAGCAGCATTTCCAGCGGCCCCTGGCAGACGTCGCGTGTGCCCCAGCCGCCGCCGGAAAACTGCTCCAGCCCACGCGGCGCCAGGTAGTGGATCAGCGCGTTGTGCAGGTACCAGGGCAGGATGTCGTGCAGGCGCTGCAGAGCAGGCTGCGTGCGCCCGGACGGCAGTGTCCATTGCGGCAAGGGCGCCACGGCTTGTGGAGCCGGTGCGTCCTGCACCAGGTGCACGGTCAGGCGCAGGCCGAACTGCAAGGTGGGTGCACCCTGCACGCAGACGAAAGGCTGGCCTTGCGACACGCCGCCGGGCATCAGCAGTTCGTCGCCACCCGTGCATTCGAAGGTGGTGCCGGAATCGGGTGCGATGACAAAACCGCCGTGCGGAAAGCGCGCGGCCAGGTCGCTGCCTGAAGGCACGCCGACGAACAAGCCATCGCCATCCGTGCGACAGGGCAAGGGCGCAGCGCTGCTGCCGTCGTCACCACCCAGCGCCACATGGTGCGTCACCAGCACACGCAGCGGCCCGCCTTGCAGCACCCGCAGGTGCAAGCTCATGGCGTGCGGCGCGCCATGGGCGCGGCTGGTGACTTCGATCAGTCCACCGGCGTGCTGGTACAGCCAGCGGCAGGCATCGGGCTGCATCTCGAAAGCTGACGGCAGCCCCAGCTGCTGCCAGCCGCTGCCCGCATCGACAAACACCCGCTGACCGTGTGCGCGGTACAGCCCCAGCCAGCTGCGCACGGTAGACAGGCAGCGGTTGATGGCCACATGGCCTTGCGTCAGCATCGAATGGAAGACACCGCCCATCCAGACGGTGGACGTGAGCCCGGTTTCATCGGGCACCAGGTGCGCGCCACTGCGCAGCAGGTGGCCGTGCGGGCGCATGCTGCGCAGTTCCTTGGCCCGCAGAACCACGTGCGAATCGGCACCCTTGAAGAAGGACAGCAGCGTGCCGTCTTCGTGCTCTTCGTGGCGCCGCGCCGCGCCAAACAGCGAGTCAACGGCCGCCGCAGACAGAGTCTGCGTCTGCAGCCAGGGCGCGCTGCTGAACAGCGAGGACTCTGCCTTCTGGACCGGCGCGGTGGCAGGCCAGTCACTGGGTGCCTGCGCTTCAGGCAAGGCCAGCGCGGCATCGGCATGCGCCAGGTCGGCGTCCGACGTGGCGGTGGCGTGGTCGGCCAGCACATGGCCGAAAAAGCCCAGCGCGGCGGACTCACTCGGCTGCAAAGTCAAGTCTTGGTCCTGCAGCGCAATCACCGCATGCTCGTGCTGCAGGCGACTCCCCGGCAGGCCCGCCAGCACGCCCGCCGGCAGCGCGCCTGCGCGTACGTCCAGGCCTTGCACCTGCAGCGCGTCGGTGGCGAAGCTCACGGCGCGGCGCAGCGAGCCCATCACCAGCCAGGGGTGGCGGCCTTCCACGGCCAGGTTCTGCCGCGCGGCCAGCACCGCGCCACGCTGCGGGTGCTGCAGCGGCGACAGGTCGATGTAGTGGCTGACGTAGTACTCGTTCAGGCGGATGGAACCATACGGCGCGAGGCCCACGTCCTGCACCAGCAGCAGGTCCAGACGCCGCGGCTGCGGGCCCCTGTTGGTCACGCGCACGTGCCAGAACCAGGCGGGCGCATCGGCCGCCAGGCGGCATTGCAGCTGCACCTGCAGGTCGTGCAAGCTGCCACTGGCGGACCAGGATTGCAGGGGCCTATCGCCAGCGTCCTGCGCCTGGTGCGCGGCCAGCGGTGACTGCGGCCCCAGCAGCGGCACCGCGTCCACCGCACCATCTGCGCCATGAAGTCGCAGCCACAGTTGCGCGCCACCGGCCTCAAAAGCTGAAGCCGGATGCTGGTTGAGCATGACGCCGTGGCCGACCCAGCGCCCCGGTGCACTGTGCAGCAGCAGTTCGAAGCGCAGGCCTGCGCCGTTGCTCAACAGGGTGGCGGCAGGTGGTGTGGGGGACAGCATGGATCGGCTCAACGGCGGTCTTGTTGACGGTCTTGTTTCATCAGCCAAGGCACCAGGGCCGGGTCTTGGTAGGCGGGGTCCCAGGCGCCATGGCCGACACCGGGGAAGACGATGAAGTCCGCGCGTCCGCCGCACGTGCGCAGCGCATCGACACAGGCCTGTTGTGCCGCCACAGGCACCACGTCGTCCGTCTCGCCATGGTAGGCACGCACGGGCACGGTCCGGGCCTGGCAGACCTGGGCTGGGCTGCCGAAGCCGCACACCGGGGCGATGCCGGCCAGGTCGCCGGGATAGGCGGCGGCCCAGTTCCACACACCATGCCCACCCAGGCTGAGGCCGGTGGCCAGCACGCGGTTGGTGTCGATGCGGCAACGCTGCTGCAAGGCAGCCAGCAGGGCGTGCAGGCGGGCGGGCTCCCAGATCAGGCCGTCTTCCAGCTGGGGTGAGCACAGCACAAAGGGGTACTCGCGGCCTGCTGCCGCGTGTTTGGGCGGGCCGTGGGCAGCGACCTTCTGCAGGTCCTGGCCACGTTCGCCCGAGCCGTGCAGGAACACCACCAGCGGCCAGGCGCGCTGGCCGTCAGTGTCGTAGCCACGCGGCAGCGTGAGCCACGCGCGAAGGGGTTCCGCCCCACCGGGCAGTCGCAGCCGCTCGGCCGTGGTCACGGGGGATGAAGCGGGCAAAGTCACCGGCGCCGAGGCACAGGCGCTCAAGAGCAGCGGTGAGGCGAGGAAGGTTCGTCGGTTGGTCATGGCACGGGTCTCTCGCGCAGCAGTTCCACGTTGAAAGGCGGTGCAGGCAAGCGCAATTGCCGGCCTTGCCACGCCAACGGCCGGCCCTCGTGCAGGGCCCGCGGCAGGGGCAAACTTTCGGGCCAGGCCAGCGTCACGCCACCTGGCAAGTCGCGCAGGGCATGTGGCAGCGCCAGACGCCAGCCTTGCGGGTTGCGCACCAGGCTCCAGTCCAGCGGACCGTGTGGCGTAGACAGGCCCCGCAACACCACGTCGCCTTGCTGCAGCCAATCAGCGCGCAGACCAGCGCCTATGAGCAACGCGCCTTCACGTTCCTGCTCCATCACGAACAGGTCCAGCACGCTGCGTATGTAATCCGACGACACCCAGGCGTGCGGCATGTCGCCCAGGAAGCGCGGTTCGCGTGCGTCCGGCAGCACGACTTCGGCCCACTGGTTCCAGCCTTGCGGGCGCTGGTCCTTGAAGAAGAAGTCCAGCATGGCGTGGGCGCGGCCGGGCCAGCCCAGCTGCGCCAGCGCGCCGACGTTGCGCAGTTCGTAGGGCGTGTAGTCCTTGTAGGGGCGCCGGCCTTCGCTGCGGGCGTTCATCTCCTGCCAGTAACGTTCGAAGGTAGCCTCCAGACGCGCGCGCGGCAAGGCCGCCTGCGCCGGGTTCAGCGCCATGGTGGTGGACGTGGCGTCGAAGTCACCGCGGTCGGCGGCGCCGGCGATGTGGGTGATCTGCCAGCGCTGCGCGGTGGCTTCGATGGACGCGGCCAGCTCGCCTTCGAAGCTGTCGCGCCACGTGGCCCACTGCGCTGACTGCTCGGCATGCCCCAGCCGCTGCGCCAGCTGCACGGCGTCCTTGTAGCCACGCAGGGCCCAGAAGTCGTCCCAATACGAGTACGCGGCTTTGTCGCTGTAACCCTCATGGCTGATGGACGGCGGCATCAGACCGAACAGGTGCGCGCGCTCTGGCGTGCGGTTGGCAGCGGTGCGTTCGCTCTGCCGCAGCGCTTCCATCCAGCCCAGCACACGCTGCACCGTGGGCCAGTGTTTGGCGGCCCAAGCGGTGTCGCCGGTGTGGCGCAGTACTTCTGCGACAGCGTAAAGGTACTGACCCTGGCTGTCGTTTTCCACCACCGGGTCGGCGCCGCGCTGGTCCACGCAGCAGGGCACCTTGCCGCTGGCGAAGATGTGGCCGGCAAACCAGTCGGTGAACTCGCGCGCGGCGTCTACCTCGCCCAGGCGAAGCAGGCCGGCGACCATCATGGCGCCGTCACGCACCCAGCTGCGTGCGTAGCTGCGTGTGCCCGGTTGCAGGGCCGGGCCGTCGCGTGACATCAGCATGTGCGCCAGTGACGTGGCCAGCGTGTCCGCGATGCGTTGGTCGTTGCCGGGCAGTTGCAGCGTGGTGCGGCCCAGGCGTTCGCGCCAGCCTGCGGCGGCGGAGTCCATGCGGGCCTGCAGCTGCGGCACGCTGACGGGTGCCGGCACGGCGGCACCCGGTTCCAGCGGCGCTGTCAGCCCCAGCGTCAGCGACGCACCGGGTGCCAGTGTCACCGGCCACTGCAGCAGGGCCGAGGCATGGGCCTGCGGGTCGCGCACTTCGACGGCCAGGCCCATGGGCTTGGCGGCCTGCAGCGCGGCCAGGCTCAGGCCCCCGTCCAAGGGCAGCGCCGCGACCTGCTGCGGCGCAGGGCTGAACTGCAGCGGCTGGTGGCCGTTGACCCACAGCGCCTGTCCCGTCCAGCGCTGGCTGCGGGTGCTGCGGTTGCGCAGCGTGTAGCGGGTCAGCAGCCGAGGCGACTGCCGTGTGCCGTCGGCTGCGGCTTCCACCTGCAGCGCAAAGTCGGCGTGTGTCCAGTGCACTGACGGCATGG
>JANOAM010000374.1:0-5376 GCA_031411215.1 Betaproteobacteria bacterium | reverse complement strand
AGCGGGAAGGTGGGCTCCACGCCCAGGATGTCCGCACCCAGCGCACCGCCCAAGCCTGCCAGGCCGGAGCCGAAGGCAAAGGTCAGCAGGAACACACGGTCCACCGGAATGCCCAGGCCGGCTGCCACACGCGGGTCGTCCACCGCGGCGCGCAGCCGGCTGCCGAAGCGGGTCTTGGACAGCACCAGCTGCAGGGCCACGGCCAGCAGCACGCACAACACGATGATGAACAGCCGGTAGGCGCCCATGCCCAGCATCCACGGGCCGTCACCAAACTCAAAGCGCTGGCGCAGCCAATCGGGCAGTTGCACGTTCTGCTGCGAGCTGCCCATGAAGTAGTCCACCGCCGCCACAGCCATGAAGGTGAGGCCGATGCTGAACAGCACCTGGTCCAGGTGCGGGCGGCCGTACATGGGGCGGTAGAGCAGCTTTTCCGCGGCCGCACCCAGCAGCGCGGTGATGAGGAAGGCGGCCGGCAGGCAGACCAGGAAAGGCCAGCCCGCCTTCTGCATCAGCAGCACCAGCACATAGCCGCCGGCCATCGCAAACGCGCCATGGGCCAAGTTGATGAAGTTCATCAAGCCCATGGTCACGGCCAGCCCCAGGGCCAGCACGAAGAGCAGCATGCCGTAGGCGATGCCGTCGAAGAGTAGCGTCAACACGGCCGCTCTCTCAGCGTGCCTGGGTCACTTCAGCTTGCCTGGGTCCTTCATCTGTTTCACCGCGTCGAACTCGATGTTCCAGAGTTGCCCGTCCTTGCGCTCGACCTTGCGGATGTACATGTCCTGCACCGGCTCACGCGTCTGGGCGTCGATCAGCACGCTGCCGCGCGGGCTCTCGAAGATCTGGCCTTTCATGGCGGCCAGCAGCGCATCACCACCCACGCCCTTGCTGCCTTCCAGGCCCTTGAAGATGACACGCATGCCGTCGTAGCCACCCACGGCCATGAAGTTGGGGCGGAACTTGTTCAGCGCCATGAATTCGGTGACGAACTTCTTGTTGGCAGGGCTGTTGTGCGCGGCCGAGTAATGGTGGGCGTTGACCACGCCCAGGGCCACGTCGCCCATGTCGTTCAGCTGGTCGTCGTCGGTCACGTCGCCGGTGGCGATGAGCTTGATGCCGGCCTTGTCCAAGCCCCGTTCGCCAAACTGCTTCATGAACTGCGCGCCCTGGCCGGAAGGCAGGAAGACAAACAGCGCGTCGGGCTTGGCGTCACGCACCTTCTGCAGCGCGGGCGCGAAGTCGGGGCTGCGCAGCGGCGTGCGCAGCTTCTCCAGCACCTGCGCGCCGTTGAGCGTCATGCGGTCGCTGAAGTACTTCTCGGCGTCGTTGCCGGGGCCGAAGTCGGCCACCAGCGTGACCACCTTCTTGATGCCGTTCTTGGGCGCCCATTCACCCAGGGCCACCGCCGCCTGCGGCAACGTGAAGCTGGTGCGCACGATGTAGGGGCTGGCTTCGGTGATGATGGACGTGGCCGCGGCCATCACCACCATCGGCGTCTTGCTTTGCGTGGCAATAGGCGCGGTGGCCAGCGCCAGCGGCGTCAGGCCAATGCCGGCCAGCGCCACCACCTTGTCGTTGACCACCAGTTCCTGCGCCAGACGGCGCGTGGTGTCGGCGACACCGGCGTCGTCCTTCAGCAGGATTTCCACCTTGCGGTTGCCGACCTTGCCGCCGGTTTGCTGCATCCACAGCTTGATGGCGGCCTCGATCTGCTTGCCGGTGCTGGCCGACTGGCCGGTCATCGGCAGGATGACGCCGATCTTCAGCGGCTCGGTCTGCGCGAAGACGCCGGGCGCGGCGGCGGCTGCCGCCACGGCAGCGGCGATGGCCAGGGTGTGTCGGCGGGTGGTCATGGTCTTGTCTCCGGTGATGGGCGCGAATTGTGCTCAGCGGCGGCTCTGCCGGCGAGTGCATGCCAAGGCTAGCTGATATGCCAGCCTGGCATGGGTGAAGGGATCTCAGGACCAGACTTCACGGGCTGTCTCCACCACCAGCTGCAGCTTGCGCTTCTGATCCTCGACCGCGATGTTGTTGCCGTGCACGGTGCTGGAAAAGCCGCACTGCGGGCTCAGCGCCAGCTGCTCCAGCGGTGCGTACTGCGCGGCTTCGGCAATGCGGCGCTTGAGCGCGTCCTTGCTTTCCAGCTGGCCGAACTTGGTGGTGACCAGGCCCAGCACGACGATCTTGCCGGGCTTGAGGAAGCGCAGCGGGCGGAAGTCGCCGCTGCGGTCGTCGTCGTATTCCATGAAGATGGCGTCCAGGTTCATCTCCGACAGCAGCGCCTCAGCGACCGGCTCGTAGTTGCCGGCCGCGGCGTGCGTGCTCTTGAAGTTGCCGCGGCACAGGTGCATGGCCAGCGTCATGCCGGGCGGCTTCTTGGCCACCACCTTGTTGATGAAGCCGGCGTAGCGGTGCGGCAGTTCGTTGGGGTCGTCACCACGCTGGCGCGCGGCTTCGCGCATCTTCTCGTCGCACAGGTAGGCCATGTTGGTGTCGTCCATCTGCACGTAGCGGCAGCCGGCGTTGTAGAGCGACATCAGCTCGTCGGCGTAGGCCTGGGCCACGTCGTCGTAGAACACCGGGTCGAGTTCCGGGTAGGCGTCGCGGCTGATGCCGGCGCGGCCGCCACGGAAGTGCAGCATCGTCGGGCTGGGGATCGTCACCTTGGGCGTGGCACCCGGCGCGTGCTCGGCCACCTGGCGCTTGAGGTACTCAAAGTCCGCGCGCTGGATGTCCTTCACATGGCGCACCTTGTCGACGACGCGAATCACCGGCGGCGCCAGTTCTTCCGTGCCATCGGCGCGCTACACGGTGAACGGGATGTCGGTCTTCACGCCACCCATCTGTTCCAGGAAGTCGATGTGGAAGTAGGTGCGGCGGAATTCGCCATCCGTGATGCTCTGCAGGCCGCAATCACGCTGGAACTGCACGATCTCGGTGATGGCGCGGTCTTCCACAGTGCGCAGCTGGACCGCTGTGATCTCGCCCTTGGCCTTCTGTTCGCGCGCGGCCAGCAGGTAGGCGGGGCGCAGGAAGCTGCCGACGTGGTCGGCGCGGAAGGGGGGCGTGGTGCGCTGGGTCATCGGGGTCTCCGGCGGTTTGGGTGGGGTGGGACTGTCGGCCTGCTTGGGCCGCATAGGATCCAATTGAACCACTCCAGCGACCGGCTCTCCCAGCCTGAAAACCCCAAGGGCGGTCCGGACCTGAGGCTTTCAGGATCCAGAAGCGCCCACGGCCGTCCCGGGCCGGAACATCCAGGAAGGTCCGGCCCCGGCCGTGGCACGGCGCTCGCTAGCATCCGGCGATGAACACATCCTCCAATCTCAGCCAACGGGCCCGCGCGCTGCCCAAGGTGCTGCTGCACGAACACCTGGACGGCGGGCTGCGCGTCGCCACGCTGCTGGACCTGCTGCGCCAGCGTGGCATGACCGCCCCCGCGCCCGACGAGCCCGGCTTGTCGGCCTGGTTCCATGCCAACGCCCACGCCGGCAGCCTGGAAAAGTACCTGCAAGGCTTTGCACTGACCGTGGCCGCCATGGCCAGCCCCGAGGCCATGCGCCGCGTCGCACGCGAGGCCGCGGAAGACGCCCACGCGCAAGGTGTGGTGCTGGCGGAATTCCGCATCGCGCCGCTGCTCTTCGAACCCTTCGGCATCAGCGGTGAAGCCGCCGTTGAAGCCCTGCTGCAAGGCCTGGCCGAAGCGCCCATGCCCTGCGGTTTGATCGTCTGCGCCATGCGCCACCTGCCGGTATCGGAAACCGAACGCGCCGCCACGTTGGCGCTGCAGTACCAGGGCCGCGGCGTCGTGGCCTTTGACCTGGCCGGTCCGGAAAAGGGCTTCCCGCCCTCAGACCACGCCGCGCCGCTGCAGCGTGTGCGTGGTGCGGGCCTGGGCATCACCCTGCACGCTGGTGAAGCCGACGCAGCAGAACGTGTGGTGGAAGCCGGCCGGCTGGGTGCCAAGCGCATAGGCCACGGCGTGCGGCTGGTGGACGCGCTGGGCGACCCGGCACGCCAGCACCTGGTCGATGAAGTGAAGGCGATGGGCCTGCACCTGGAGGTCTGCCCCACCAGCAACCTGCACACGGGTGCGGCAACCAGCATCGCCACGCATCCGATCACGGCGTTGTGGCAGGCGGGCGTGAGCCTGAGTTACCACACGGACAACACGCTGATCAGCTGCATCACCGACGGCTCGGAGGCGGAAGCGTTGCTGCGAGAGACGGTGCTGACGGAGGCCGATTTGCTGTCGATGGCGCGGCTGTCAGCTCGGGCTTCGTTCATGCCTGAGGCTGCGAAGGCAGGCGCATTGGCGGCGATTGACGCGTTTCGCTGAATTTGTTGGCTTGCGCTCCGGTGGATTGGGGCCGCTCAGCGCGGGCAGACCGGGCGGTTGGCGCTGCGCGCCAACTTCCCTGCGGTGCTCAACCTCGTGGGCCCGTCGCGGAACTCACTGCGCGGCCTGCGGCCGCTCCGTTCAGACAATCGCGCCGAGTCAGTTGACGAAGCGCGCTGCGCGCGCGGCCCACGAGGTCTGCGCTCCTCGGCGCCCTCAATGCCCGCACCGAGCGGCCCCAACCCACCTGCGAATACGGGTGTGCAGCATCCGGCCCGCCGCCTGGCCGCGCGAACCTAAGCCCGCTTCGCTTCCAACCAATCACAAGCCAGATGCGCCAGCATGCGCACCCCCGTCACCAGCGCCGCCTCATCCACGGTGAACCGCGGCGAGTGATTTGGAGCCGCCAGCTTGCAGTCCTGCCCCGGCGCCGTCACGCCCAGGAAAACAAACAGCCCCGGCACCACACGCTGGAAGAAGCTGAAGTCTTCGCTACCGGTGATCTTGGGCACGTTGACCAGCTTGCCCACACCACCCACACGCTGCAGCGTCGGCAGCATGGCTTCGGTCAGCGCCGGGTCGTTGATCGTCACCGGGTAGTTCTTGGTGATGCAGACACGGCACGTGGCGCGCGAACCGCGGGCCACGGACTCGGACAGCGTGGTGATGCGCTCGTGAATGTCGTCGCGCATGTCTTCGTTGAAGGTGCGGATGGTGCCGCGCATGGTCACGCTGTCGGGGATGATGTTCTCGCGCACACCGCCGCGGATGGCGCCAATCGTCACCACCGCCGGCTCCTGCGTGATGTCCTGCGTGCGGCTGACCACCGTCTGCAGGCCCAGCACCACCTGCGCGGCTGTCACGATCGGGTCCACGCCCAGCCAGGGCGCGGCGCCGTGGGTCTGGCGGCCCAACACGTCGATGCGCAGCTTGTCAGAACTGGCCATGGTGGGGCCGGACCGCCAGCCGATCTCACCCACCGGCTGGCGGCTGGTGACATGCAGGCCGAAGATGGCGCCCGGCGTGGGCTTTTCCAG
>JANOAM010000373.1:0-22616 GCA_031411215.1 Betaproteobacteria bacterium | reverse complement strand
CCATCATGAACCAGGTGCCGCTGACCCGCTGCAGCTACGCGCCCTATGCACGCGCCATGGTGCGCATCTGCCGTGAAGAAAGCTTCCACCAGCGCCAGGGCTTTGACGCGCTGCTGACCATGATGAAAGACGGCACCGAGGTACAACGCGCCATGGTGCAGGACGCGGTGGACCGCTGGTGGTGGCCCAGCCTGATGATGTTCGGCCCGCCGGACAGCGAAAGCACGCACAGCGCGCAGAGCGCACGCTGGGGCATCAAGCGCATCAGCAACGACGACCTGCGGCAGAAATTCGTCGACGCCACGGTGGAGCAGGCGAAGGTGCTGGGCGTCACCATGCCCGACCCGCTGCTGCAATGGAACGCCGAGCGTGGCCACCACGACTTTGGCCCGATCGACTGGGACGAGTTCTGGCGCGTGGTGAATGGCCACGGCCCCTGCAACAAGGAAAGGCTGGCCGTCCGCGTGAAGGCCTGGGACGACGGCGCCTGGGTGCGCGATGCAGCCATGGCCCATGCGCGCAAGCAGGCCGCCAAGGAGAAGGCCGCATGAGTGACGTCAAGAGTGAGTGGCCTCTGTGGGAGGTGTTTGTCCGTCCCAAGGCTGGTCTGGACCACAAGCACTGCGGCAGCCTGCATGCGGCCGACGCGACGATGGCGGTGCAATTGGCGCGCGAGGTCTACACACGGCGCCAGGAAGGCATCAGCCTCTGGGTGGTGAGGAGCAGCGACATCACGGCCAGCGACCCTGCTGACAAGGACATGTACTTCGACCCGATGGAAGACAAGGTGTACCGCCACCCGACCTTCTACGACCTGCCTGACTCCGTGAACCACATGTAGTCATGGAACCCCCAAGCTCGCTTCGCTCGCTACCCCCCGAGGGGGCTCCGCACCGGCCGGGCAACCCGTCCGGCGCGGGTTCTGCGTCCATTCACCTGCACACCACCCCGCCCGTGCAGTACGTGCTGCGCATCGCGGACACCTGCCTGATCCACGCCCAACGCCTGACCGAGTGGTGCGGCCACGGCCCGGTGCTGGAAGAGGACATCGCATTGAGCAACATGGCGCTGGACCTGCTCGGCCAGGCGCGTGCGTTGCTGACGCACGCGGCGCTGATGGAAGGGCAGGGTCTGGATGAGGACCAGCTGGCCTTCCTGCGCGACGAGCGTCAGTTCTTCAACCTGACCCTGGTGGAGCAGCCGATGCGCCGCAGCAGCGCGCACTCTCCGGGTGGCGACTTTGCCGACACGGTGCTGCGCAACTTCCTGCTGGCGAGTTGGCTCAAGCAGGTCTGGCTGGGCATGCAATCCTCGTCCGACGCGCAACTGGCCGCCATCGCCGGCAAGGCCGTGAAGGAGGTGCGCTACCACCAGCAGCATTCGGGTGATTGGGTGGTGCGGCTCGGCGACGGCACGGACGAGTCCGCACGCCGCATGGCCGCGGCGCTGGAGCGTGCCTGGCCCTACACGTCGGAGATGTTCCTGGCAGATACGGTGGACGCCGCAGCGGCGGAGCAGGGCCTGGGGCCCGCGCGCGCGTCGCTGCGCAGCGCGTGGCTGGTGGACGTGACGGAAGTGTTCAACGAGGCTGGGCTCAAGCTGCCCGTCGACACGCCTTTCGTCAGCACCGGCACACGCGGGCTGCACAGCGAGCACCTGGGCTTCATCCTGGCCGAGATGCAGAGCCTGCAGCGCCAGCACCCTGGAGGCCGCTGGTGAGCGTGGTGCCACAGACCAGCCGCGTTGACGCGGCCTGGGCGGTGCTCGCTGCCGTGCCTGACCCGGAGATTCCCGTGCTGTCCTTGCGCGACCTGGGCATCGTGCGTGAGGTGCTGGACCATGGCGGTGAACTGGAGGTGGTGCTGACGCCCACCTACAGCGGCTGTCCGGCCACCGAGGTCATTGCGCTGAGCGTGCAGCAAGCGGTAGACAACGCCGGCCTGGGTCCTGCGCGTGTCACCCAGCGCCTGGCGCCGGCCTGGACCACCGACTGGATCAGTGCCGATGGTTTGCGCAAGCTGCGCGAATACGGCATCGCGCCGCCGGGTCAGGGCGCCGGGCTGGCACAAGCGCAGCAACCGCTGCGCTTCCGGCCGCGCGCGGTAGCTTGCCCGCGTTGTTCCAGCGGTGACACCGAGCAGCTCTCCGCCTTCGGCAGCACAGCCTGCAAGGCGCTGTACCGCTGCCTGGCTTGCCGCGAACCCTTTGAGTACTTCAAACCGCTATGAGTGGTGCTCACTTTCACAGCTTGCGTGTGGCGCATGTCCGGCCTGAGGCCGATGACGCCTGCGTCGTGACCTTTGAGGTACCGGCCGACCTGCAGCGGGTGTTCGACTTCAAGCCCGGCCAGTACTTGACGCTGCGTGCGCTGGTGGGTGGGCAGGACCTGCGGCGCTCGTACTCCATTTGCGCCGCGCCGGGCGAAGCACCGCGTGTGGGTGTGCGGCGCGTGCCCGGTGGGGCGTTTTCGACCTGGCTGCACCAATCGCTCAAGGCCGGCGACACGATCGACGTGATGGAGCCGGAAGGGCGCTTTGGCAGTGCTCTTGCACGTGGACCACGGCATGTGCTGGCCGTGGCGGGCGGCAGCGGCATCACGCCCATCCTGTCCATCCTGAAAGCGGTGCTGGCGGGAGACAGCCACACACGCTGCACCTTGCTTTACGGCAACCGTGGCAGCGCCAGCACCATGTTCAAGGAAGAGCTGGAAGACCTGAAGAACCGCTACCTCACGCGGCTGGCCATGCAGACGGTGTTCTCTCGCGAGTTGGTGGATTCACCGCTGCAGGCCGGCCGCCTGGACACGGACAAGGTCGCCGCGTTGCTGCGGCTGGCCGGGCCCGTGGACCAGGCATTTGTCTGCGGCCCGCATGCCATGAACGACGAGGTGGAGGCAGCCTTGAAAGCGGCCGGCATCGAAGCCGGTTGCATCCACGTCGAACGTTTTGGCGTGCCGCCCGAAGTGGCCGCAGCCATCAACCACGCGCCGCAGGTGGGTGATGCGCCGACGGCCGTCATCACCATCGTGCGTGATGGCCTGACGCGGGACGTTCCCTTCGGTGCTGTAGACGACTCCATCCTGTCCGCCGCCGCGCGCGCCGGGCTGGACGTGCCCTATTCCTGCCGCAGCGGCGTCTGCGCCACCTGTCGCGCCAAGTTGGTGGCAGGCCAGGTGCGCATGGACCGCAACTTTGCGTTGGAGAAGGCCGACCTGGACGCTGGCTTCGTGCTGACCTGCCAGGCCCACCCGCTGACGCCGCAGGTGACCGTGTCCTTCGACGAGCGCTGAGCATGGCGCGGCCGCGCTCTGCCGGCTTTGAGTTGCAGCGCGAACAGATGCTCGCCGCGGCGGCGCAGCTGTTTGCCACCCGCGGCTACACCGCGGCCACGATGCAGGACCTGGCTTCGGCCTGCGGTGTCAGCAAGGCCACGCTGTACCACTACGTGCGCGACAAGCACGAGTTGCTCTTGCAGATCACGCAAGGCCATGTGCAGCGGCTGGAGGCTGTGGTCAACGAGGTGGTGAACGCCGAGCCCGACCCGCGAGCCGACCCATGTGAACGGCTGTCGGCCCTGGTGCTGCGCTTCATGCAGGTCTATGCCAGCGCCCAGCATGAGCACCGCGTGCTGACCGAAGACGTGAAGTTCCTGGACCCACGCGAACGCGACCAGGTGCTGGCCTGCCAGCGCCGCGTGGTGCAGTCATTTGCCGACAGCATCGGCGCTTTGCGGCCCGACTTGCGGGGTCAGGCGCTGGACGTGCCATTGGCCATGCTGCTGTTCGGCATGATGAACTGGACCTTCACCTGGCTGCGGCCAGGAGGCGGGCTCACGCACGAATCGCTGGCGCCTGTGGTGCTGCAACTGCTGCTGGGCGGCCTACCTGCCGTGCAGGCGCCAGGTTTGCAGCCGACGGGGCAGCCAGGCTGAGGCGCCGGCGCAGCAGCGGCGTCGGCGTGGCCGGCATGCCCCAGCCTTCCACGGCCTGGGCGGACGGGTGGCTCAGCACGCGGCGGCCGGTCAGGGGCAGGCGTGTGGCCTGTTCCAGCAACGCTTCCGTGGCGGTTTCACCCAGGCTCAGCACCAGGTGCTGCCAGCGCCGTTGCACACGGTCCTGCAGCCAAGCGTCTTCCAGTGCGCGGCGGCGTTCAACACCCGGCGTGCCGGCTTCCAGCACCCGCGGGGCCATGGCACCCACGAAGAGGTTGAAGTCCAGGCGCAGCGTGTGCGCGGGCAGCAATTGCGCGAAGTCGCGGCAGCGTGTGCTCCAGCCGTCGCTGGCGAAGAACTCGGTGACCAGGGCCTGCAGGCCTTGCGCGGCGTTGAGCAGGCGCACGCGGTTGGGCGGCAGCACGGCCAGGGGAAGGCGCGCGGTTTCAGGAAAGGGCAGGGGCGTCGCGAAGGCAGCCAGGGCGGCGACACGCCACCACTCGGCGGCTACCAGACCTTGCACGGGTTCACCCGTCAATTCACCCTGGCGGGCGTGGCGCACGGCCTGGGCCGCATCCATACCGCGGCGCGCTTGTGCGGCGGCGTGGCTCATGACGGCCAGGTTGCCGGCAGCGAAGTGGGCGTCTTCGTTCAGACGTTCCACCACGGCGGCGTTGGCCTCACCTTCCGCGCCCCCCAGCGGTGTGCGTCGGATGGGGCAGTGCAGCGTATGGATCTGCGCCAGGAAGTTGGGCGTGACCGACAGCGTTTCGAAGGCAATGCCGCGTCGCCAGGCCTGCAGGCGCAAGGCCAGCCATTGCCGCACCTGGCGGCCGCTGGACAGGGTGCGGCGGCCGAACACGGCGCGGGCGGCCATCCAGCCCTGGCATACCGGCGTGCCAGGCAGCAGCAGCTGCGGCGGCGGCACCAGGCCGTGATGGGCGTGGTCCCAGCCGATGTCAAAGCCGGTGCGGTCGACGGTGCCGGTGTCGGCGGTATCAAGCTCAAGGGAAACCTGGTTCATGCGGACCTCCTGGTGCCCGGTGGCGAAATCGCCTGGGGTTGGAGGCAGTGTCTGGCGGGGGTGGCTCATGGCGTGAGCCACCCAGCGCGGGCATGAAAATCTCAGGCTGGCGGGCGGATGCGCTGGCTCAGCCAAAGGCCCAGGGCGATGCCCACCGCGTCAGCGGCCCAGTCGGCCAGGCTGCCGCTGCGGCTGGGCAACTGCGTTTGCACCGCCTCGATAAACAGTCCATAGGCCATGAGACCCAGCGCCACGTGCCGAGCCGAACGGGCGTGCGGCGCCCAGCCGAAGCTGGCGACGACGCTCAGGGTCGTGAAGGCCGCGATGTGCTGCAGCTTGTCCGCATGCGGCCACTCCATCATCGGTACTTGCAGTGCGGGCTTGAAGGCAAACCACGAAACCACGCCCAGCAGCAGAGCGAGCAGCAGGCGCCAGTGCCGGCGGTGGCGGGCTTTAAGAAGGGCATGGGCTGTTATAGTCATAGGCTGTCGCCGGTGTAGCTCAGTTGGTAGAGCAGCGCATTCGTAATGCGAAGGTCGAGGGTTCGACTCCTTTCACCGGCACCACACATGCACAAGGGCCTGGCATCTGCCGGGCCCTTCGTCATTCTGGGCGGCGCTGGCCTGCTCCCTACAATGCGTCCATGCGCATTCTCATCGCGAACGACGACGGCTATCTGGCGCCTGGCCTCGCGGCCCTGGTCAAAGCCTGTGAAGGCCTGGGCCACATCGACGTCATCGCGCCGGAGCAGAACGCCAGCGGCACGTCCAACGCGCTGACCTTGAACCGCCCACTGAACATATTCGAGGCCCGTGGCGACCACGTGAAAGGTTTCCGCGTCGTCAACGGCACGCCTTCTGACTGCGTTCACGTGGCGCTTACTGGGGTGCTGCAGCAGCGTCCGGACCTGGTGCTGTCGGGCATCAACAACGGCGCAAACATGGGCGACGACACCCTGTACTCAGGCACCGTGGCGGCGGCCATGGAAGGCTTCCTGTTCGGCATCCCGGCCATCGCTTTTTCCCAGGCTGAGCACGGTTGGGGCGAACTGGACGCCGCGGCGGCAGCGGCCCGCGGCGTCATCGACCAGGTCCTGGCGACCGGTGCCCTGGCGGGTGGCCCCTGGCTGCTGAACGTCAACATCCCCAACCGCGCCGATGCGGCAAGCCTGCCACGCAAGGTCACCCGCCTGGGGCGCCGACATGCCAGCGAGGCCGTCATCCGACAGACCAACCCGCGCGGCGAGACGATCTACTGGATAGGCCCTGCCGGTGACGCACGCGAAGCGGGTGAGGGCACGGACTTCCATGCGGTGGCCCACGGCACGGTCTCCATCACGCCGCTGCAGGTGGACCTGACCGACCACAGCGCGCGACCTGATTGGGCTGCGCGCCTGGCCGGCGCATGACGCGGCCTTCACGCTTCCCGCTGGGGCTGGACAAGTTGGGCACAGCGAGCGCGTCTACCCGCCAGCGCGGCGAAGTGCTTCGGCCGCAACGGCCCCTGGCCCAGGCGGCGCAGGACCAGGCCCGGCAAAACGTGCCGCGGGGCCTGGGCATGGATTCCGAAGCCGTGCGCAAACGCATGGTGGACAAATTGCGCGCGGCCGGTCTGCGCTGCGAGCCGGTGCTGGCGGCACTGGGCACGGTGGAACGTCACCGTTTCGTCGACAGCGCACTGGCCACGCAGGCCTACGAAGACACCAGCCTGCCCATCGGCTTGTCGCAGACCATCTCCAAGCCGTCCGTCGTGGGCCACATGCTGGCCCTGTTGTTTGATGGCGCCCATGCACGCGAGCAAGGTCACCTGGGTCAGGCTCTGGAAATCGGTACCGGCTGCGGCTACCAAGCGGCGTTGCTGGCGCTGCTGTCACGCGGCCTGGTGTCCATCGAGCGCCTGCAAGCCCTGCACGAGAAGGCGCGTGAAAACCTGGACAGCTTGCGCCAGGGCACCAACCTGCGACTGGTGTTTGGCGACGGCCGCCTGGGCCACGCGCCGCGCGCCCCGTATCACAGCATCATCGCGGCGGCCGGCGGCGAGGAACTGCCCGCCGCGTGGCTGGATCAACTCGCGCCCGGTGGCCGCCTGGTTGCGCCCATGCACGCAGCGGGCGGCGGTCAACGGTTGGTCATCGTGGACCGCACCGCGCAGGGTCTGGTGACACATCAGCAGGATGCCGTGCATTTCGTCCCTCTAAAATCCGGCGTTGCATGAGCCTGCCCTTCACCTTGCCCCGCGGTCTGCCGCGCCTCTCTGTTGCGCCTGGTCTGCTGGCCTTGGCCGTGTTGACCGCGCTGGCGGGTTGTGCCAGCCCGACACACCGCGCGCCTGTCGAGGAACGCAAGCCTTCGGCCAAGCCGCCGGTGGTGCAGCCGGCTGCAGCTTCCACTCCGGCTTCGAGCACGGGCACGAACCCGGCGCCCGCTGCAGACGCGCTCCCGCCCAAGCCGCTGCCGGGGGCTGAAAACGCCGGCAAGCCGGGCTACTACAGCGTGAAGCCTGGTGACACACTGATCCGCATCAGCCTGGACAACGGACAGAACTGGCGCGATGTGGCGCGCTGGAATGGCTTGGACAACCCCAACGTCATTGAAGTGGGTCAGGTGCTGCGCGTGGTGACGCCTGCAGCCGACCCCAATGGCGTTGTCGCGCGCCCGGTGGCTGCGCAGGGTCGGGTCGAAGCCAAGCCGCTGGAGTCCGCCAGGCCGGCGTCCGCGCCATCGCCGGTTGTTGCGGTAGCGGCCGCGCCGGCTTCAGCCCCGGCCGCGGTCACACCTGCGCCCGTGCTCGCACCAGCCGCCACGTCGCGCGATGCCGACGAAGACATCCCCTGGGCTTGGCCCGCGGCCGGCCCCGTGGCCACGGGCTTTGATGAGATCAAGAGCAAAGGCCTGGCCATCACCGGCAAGGCGGGCGACCCTGTGCTGGCCGCAGCGGACGGGCGCGTGGTCTATGCAGGCTCTGGCCTGCGCGGCTACGGCAACCTGGTCATCGTCAAGCACAACGCCACCTTCCTGACGGCCTACGCGCACAACCAGACGCTGCTGGTCAAGGAAGACCAAGCGGTGCGCAAGGGCCAAAAGATTGCCGAGATGGGCTCCAGCGACGCGGAACGGGTGCAGTTGCACTTCGAGATCCGCCGCCAGGGCAAGCCGGTCGATCCGGCCAAACTGCTGCCTCCGCGCTGAGAACCGGCGCCGTGCCGGGATAATCCGCGCCATGGCAAATGGCATGGATTGGCTGCAGGTCGAGTCGCTGGACCTGGAAGCGCAGGGTGTGGCCCACCGCGAAGACGGCAAGGTCGTCTTCATCGAAGGCGCGCTGCCCACGGAACGTGTGCAGGTCAACGTCTCTCGCAAGAAGAACAACTGGGAGCAGGGGCCGATGTCAGCCCTGTCGCGCGAAAGCGCGCAGCGTGTGCGCCCCGGTTGCCCGCACTTCGGCATGCATGCGGGGGCCTGTGGCGGGTGCAAGATGCAGCACCTGCACCCGGCTGCGCAGGTGGCCGTGAAGCAGCGTGTGCTGGAAGACAACCTCTGGCACCTGGCCAAGGTGAAGGCCGAGCGGCTGCTGCGGCCCATCGAAGGCCCGGCCTGGGGCTACCGTGACCGGGCGCGCCTTTCGGTGCGCTTTGTCGCCAAGAAGAACACGGTGCTGATCGGCTTCCACGAACGCAAATCGCGCTACGTGGCCGACATGAGCGTGTGCCCCGTGCTGCCGGCCCATGTGAGCGGCATGCTGCTGCCGCTGCGTGAGCTGATCGGCGGTATGGATCAGCGTGACCGGCTGCCGCAGATTGAACTGGCGGCCGGCGACAGCGTCACCGCCCTGGTGCTGCGCCACCTGGAGCCGCTGACCGACAAGGACAAGGGCCTGCTGCGTGCGTTTGCGGCGCAGCACGGCGTGCAGTGGTGGCTGCAGCCCAAGGGCCCGGACACCGTGCACCTGCTCGACGAAGGCGGCCCGGCGCTCAGCTATCGGCTGCCCGAATTCGGCATCACCATGCCCTTCAAACCGACCGACTTCACCCAGGTCAACCCGCACATCAACCGCGTATTGGTGGAGCGTGCGCTGCGTCTGCTGGACCCGCAAGCGCATGAACGTGTGATCGACTGGTTCTGTGGTCTGGGCAACTTCACCTTGCCATTGGCAACACGTTCACGGGAAGTGCTGGGCATCGAAGGCAGCGAGACCCTGGTGGCCCGCGCCCGCGACAACGCCCGTGCCAATGGCCTGGCTGAACGCACGCGCTTTGAGGCGCGCAACCTGTTCGAAGTCGACGCGGCTTCGTTGCGCGCTGCCGGCGTGGCCACACGCTGGCTGGTGGACCCGCCGCGCGAAGGCGCGTTTGCATTGAGCACGGCACTTGCTGACGCCGTGATGGAGCCGGTGGACGGCTGGACACCACCGCAGCGCATCGTCTACGTCAGCTGCAACCCGTCCACCCTGGCACGGGATGCTGGTTTGCTGGTGCACCAGGCCGGTTACCGCTGCACGTTGGCGGGTGTGGTGAACATGTTCCCGCACACGGCACACGTAGAGTCCATGGCGGTGTTTGACCGCCCATAGAAAACGGGGCCCGCGGGCCCCGTTGTTTATCGGCGCTTGTCTATCGGCGCTTCAGCGGCTCAGTCGCGGTCACCGCCAAAGATGCCCAGCAGTGCCAGCAGGTTGCTGAACACGTTGTAGACACTCAGGTAGACGCCCAACGTGGCGGTGATGTAGTTGGTTTCCTCTCCGTCCTGCACACGCTTCAGGTCGTACAGGATGAAGGCCGAGAAGATGCCGATGGCGACCACCGACAGCGTGATCATCAGCGCGCTGCTCTGGATGAAGACGTTCGCGATGCCCGCCACCAGCAGCAGGATCATGCCGATGAAGAGGAACTTGCCCATGGAGGACAGGTCCTTCTTGATCACGCTGCTCAGCATGGCCATGCCCAGGAAGATGGCGCCCGTGCCGGCAAAGGCCGTCATGATCAGGCTGCCACCGTTCTTCAGGCCCAGCACGGTGCCCACCAGGCGCGCCAGCATCAGGCCCATGAAGAAGGTGAAACCCAGCAGGATGGGCACGCCAGCCGCCGAATTCTTGAACTTTTCGATGGCGAACATGAAGCCGAAGGCGCCGACCAAGAAGACGA
The DNA here is from genome assembly GCA_031411215.1 of Betaproteobacteria bacterium. Lineage (GTDB taxonomy): Bacteria > Pseudomonadota > Gammaproteobacteria > Burkholderiales > Burkholderiaceae_C > Rubrivivax. The sequence goes on along the minus strand of JANOAM010000373.1, from coordinate 12,522 downwards.
TGAGGCCCGTGCCGCCCGTCAGGGACTTGTTCAGCCCCATTTCTACGCCTATCCACGCACCCAGCACGGTGGGCACCATGGACAAGGCCAGCAGCCAGTAGGTGTTGCGCAGCACACGGTTGCGTTCCGCGGCCGACAGCGCGCCGTCACCGGCAACGCCAGGGAAGTTCTGCACGCTCTGATCCATTCAACCTCCAACTAAGGGACAAGCGGCCACGCAGCCGCACAGCGGATTCTAGGGAACTTGGGTCGATGTCAAATGACCTTTTGAGACGCATGCAAATCGCTCTGCCATTGGTATCGTTCCGGACATGAAAACCCAACCCACTCTCACCCTGGACGACGTCAAGGCCATCGCTGCGGCATCTGAAGCCGAAGCCGTCAGCAACAACTGGGCCGTGACCATTGCCATCGTCGATGGCGGCGGCCACCTGCTGTGGTTGCAGCGCCTGGACGGTGCAGCGCCCATTTCGGCCGAGATTGCGCCCGCCAAGGCCAACACCGCCGCGCTGGGCCGCCGCGAAAGCAAGGTCTATGAGGACATGATCAACGGCGGCCGTGTCTCCTTCCTCAGCGCCCCGGTGATCCGCGGCATGCTGGAAGGTGGCGTGCCCATCATGGTCGACGGCGCCTGCGTCGGTGCCGTGGGCGTCAGCGGCGTCAAGTCGACTGAAGATGCACAAATCGCGCGCGCCGGGATTGCGGCTCTTCAATTGGGCTGACCCGGCAACACCGGGTTTTTCCGACCCCAGGCGGCTATACTTCACAGGTTTACCCGCCCCCACCCAGCGCTCACGAAACTCCGTCGTCGGTTTCCCCTCGGACCCTCCCGCGGCCTTCCCAGGCTGGCGACGGCGATGAGCGCGAGAACCCCGGAGCTTTCCGCTTGCTTCCCAAGCTTCTGCCCGCTCTTCTGCCAGTTCATCCGCCAGCGCTGCTGGCCCTCGCAGACGGCACCACTTTCCACGGCATCAGCATCGGTGCGCCCGGCCACACGGTGGGCGAAGTGGTGTTCAACACCGCGATGACCGGTTATCAGGAAATCCTGACCGACCCCAGCTATTGCCGACAGATCGTCACGCTGACCTACCCGCACATCGGCAACGTCGGCGTCAATGAAGAAGACATGGAAGCGTCGCGTGTGCACGCAGCCGGCCTGATCATCAAGGACCTGTCGCTGCGCGTGTCCAACTTCCGCGCCACCATGAGCCTGTCGCAGTACCTGCAGCGCGAAGGCACGGTGGCCATGGCCGACATCGACACGCGCCGCCTGACGCGTGTGCTGCGCAGCACCGGCGCACAGAACGGCTGCATCGTCACGTTTGACGCTGGCACCGTGGTGGGCGCTGCCGATGTGGCCGACGCGGTGTCGCGCGCCAAGGCTGCGCCGTCGATGGCCGGACTGGACCTGGCCCAGGCGGTCAGCGCCACCGAGCCCTACGAGTGGACCGAAACCGAATGGCAACTGGGCAGCGGCTACGGCCGCCAGGGAGCCCCGCGCCGCCATGTCGTGGCCTTCGACTATGGCGTCAAGCGCAACATCCTGCGCATGCTGGCCAGCCGCGGCTGCCGCGTGACGGTGGTGCCGGCCAAGACCTCTGCGGCCGAGGTGCTGAAGCTCAAGCCCGACGGCATCTTCCTCAGCAACGGCCCCGGGGACCCCGAGCCCTGTGACTACGCGATCGAAGCCACGCGCGAACTGATCGCCACCGGCACGCCCACGTTCGGTATCTGCCTGGGCCACCAGATCCTGGCGCTGGCCTCCGGTGCCAAGACCTTCAAGATGAAGTTCGGTCACCACGGCGCCAACCACCCGGTGAAGGACCTGGACAGCGGCCGCGTCAGCATCACCAGCCAGAACCATGGTTTTGCGGTGGATGAGAAGACGCTGGGGGCCAACCTGCGGCCCACGCACATCAGCCTGTTCGACGGCACGCTGCAGGGCCTGGCCCGCACCGACAAGCCGGCCTTCTGCTTCCAGGGCCACCCCGAAGCCAGCCCCGGCCCGCACGACATCGGCTACCTCTTTGACCGCTTCGTCAGCTTGATGGAGCAGCAATAAATGCCCAAGCGCACAGACCTCAAAAGCATCCTGATCATCGGCGCCGGCCCCATCGTCATCGGCCAGGCCTGTGAATTCGACTACTCTGGCGCGCAGGCCTGCAAGGCACTGCGCGAGGAGGGCTACCGCGTCATCCTGGTCAACAGCAACCCGGCGACCATCATGACCGACCCGGGCATGGCCGACGCGACCTACATCGAACCCATCACCTGGCAGGTGGTGGAGAAGATCATCGCGAAGGAAAGGCCCGACGCCATCCTGCCCACCATGGGCGGACAGACGGCGCTGAACTGCGCGCTGGATCTGCACCGCCATGGCGTGCTGGCCAGGTACGGCGTGGAGATGATTGGCGCGAATGAACACGCCATCGAGAAGGCCGAAGACCGCATGAAGTTCAAGGACGCGATGACGTCCATCGGTCTGGACTCGGCCAAGAGCGGCGTGGCGCACAGCATGGAAGAAGCGCTGGCGGTGCAGAAGCACATCATCAGTCTGATCGGTGGCACCGGCTTCCCGATGGTGATCCGCCCCAGTTTCACCATGGGTGGCACGGGTGGTGGCATCGCCTACAACCCGGAAGAGTTCGAAGAGATCTGCAAGCGTGGCCTGGACCTGTCGCCGACCAAGGAACTGCTGATCGAGGAAAGCCTGATCGGCTGGAAAGAGTTCGAGATGGAAGTCGTGCGCGACCGCGCCGACAACTGCATCATCGTCTGCAGCATCGAGAACCTGGACCCGATGGGCATCCACACCGGTGACAGCATCACCGTGGCACCCGCGCAGACGCTCACCGACAAGGAATACCAGGTGATGCGCAACGCCAGCATCGCCATCCTGCGCGAGATTGGCGTGGACACCGGCGGCAGCAACGTGCAGTTTGCGGTAAGCCCGCAAAACGGCCGGCTGATCGTCATCGAGATGAACCCACGTGTGTCGCGGTCTTCCGCGCTGGCCTCCAAGGCCACGGGCTTCCCGATTGCCAAGGTGGCCGCCAAGCTGGCCGTGGGCTACACGCTGGATGAACTGCGCAACGACATCACCGGCGGCGCCACGCCGGCGAGCTTCGAGCCCAGCATCGACTACGTCGTCACCAAGATCCCGCGCTTCGCTTTCGAGAAGTTCCCTGCCGCCGACCCGCACTTGACGACGCAGATGAAGAGCGTGGGCGAGGTCATGGCCATGGGCCGCACCTTCCAGGAAAGTTTTCAGAAGGCGCTGCGCGGTCTGGAGACCGGCATCGACGGCCTCACGGAACGCAGCACGGACCGAGACGAGATCCTCGACGAGATCGGCAATGCAGGCCCCGAGCGCATCCTGTTCCTGGCGGATGCTTTTCGCGTCGGCATGAGCCTGGACGAGGTCTTCGAGGAAACCGCGGTGGACCCGTGGTTCCTGGCGCAGATCGAGGAACTGGTGGCCGTCGAGCAGCAGTTGAAGGCCCGCGACTTGGCCGGTCTGTCCGAAGCCGAACTGCGCTACGTCAAGAAGAAGGGCTTCTCGGACCGACGCCTGGCCAAGCTGATGGGCACCAACCAGCACGCCGTACGCGAGAAGCGCCATGCGCTGAACGTGCGCCCTGTCTACAAGCGTGTGGATACGTGTGCCGCCGAGTTCGCCACGCAGACGGCCTACATGTACAGCACCTACGACGAAGAGTGCGAAGCCGAGCCCAGCAACAAGAAGAAGATCATGGTGCTGGGTGGCGGGCCCAACCGCATTGGCCAGGGCATCGAGTTCGACTATTGCTGTGTGCACGCCGCGCTGGCCATGCGCGAAGACGGCTACGAGACCATCATGGTCAACTGCAACCCGGAAACCGTGTCGACCGACTACGACACGTCTGACCGCCTGTACTTCGAACCGGTGACGTTGGAAGACGTGCTGGAGATCGTCGCCAAGGAACAGCCCCTGGGCGTGATCGTCCAGTACGGCGGTCAGACGCCTTTGAAGCTGGCGCTGGACCTGGAGCGTGCGGGGGTGCCCATCATCGGCACCAGCCCGGACAGCATCGACATTGCCGAAGACCGCGAGCGCTTCCAGAAGCTGCTGCACGAACTGGGCCTGCGTCAGCCGCCCAACCGAACGGCACGCACCGAAGAACAGGCGCTGGCGCTGGCGCAGGAGATCGGCTACCCGCTGGTCGTGCGCCCCAGCTACGTGCTGGGCGGCCGCGCGATGGAAATCGTGCACGGCGACAAGGACCTGAACCGCTACATGCGCGAGGCCGTGCAGGTGAGCGAGAAGTCGCCGGTGCTGCTGGACCGCTTCCTGGACGACGCCATTGAGGTCGACGTCGACTGCATCGCGGACGCCTCTGGCGAAGTGATGATCGGCGGCATCATGGAACACGTGGAAGCCGCCGGCATCCACAGTGGCGACTCCGCCTGTTCGCTGCCCGCTTACACGCTGAGCCAGAAGCTGCAGGACGAAATGCGCCGCCAGGCTGCGGTGATGGCCAGGGCGCTGAAAGTCGTGGGCCTGATGAACACGCAGTTCGCCATCCAGGGCGAAGGTGACGATGCAGTCGTCTACGTGCTGGAAGTGAACCCGCGGGCCAGCCGCACGGTGCCCTTCGTCAGCAAGGCCACGGGCCAGCAACTGGCCAAGATTGCGGCGCGCTGCATGGCGGGCCAGAGCCTGGCTTCGCAGAAGGGCCTGGGTGGCAAGGTGCCGGCCGAGGTGGTGCCGCCGTACTTCAGCGTCAAGGAAGCGGTGTTCCCCTTCAACAAGTTCCCGGGTGTGGACCCGATCTTGGGGCCGGAAATGCGTTCGACGGGTGAGGTGATGGGCGTGGGCCGCAGCTTTGGCGAGGCCATGCTGAAGAGCCAGCTGGGCGCGGGCTCTCGCCTGCCCGACAAGGGTACGGTCGTCATCACGGTCAAGAACAGCGACAAGAAGCGCGCCGTGGCCGTGGCCGGTGACTTGGCGAAGCTGGGTTACCAGGTCGTGGCCACCAAGGGCACGGCGGCGGCCATTGCCGAAGCCGGCATCCCGGTGAAAGTGGTCAACAAGGTCAAGGACGGCCGGCCGCACATCGCGGACATGGTCAAGGCTGGTGAGATCCAGCTGGTCTACACGACGGTGGACGAAACCCGCACGGCGATTGCGGATTCGCGCTACATCCGCACAGCGTCATTGGCCAACCGCATCACCTACTACACGACCATGGCCGGTGCCGAGGCGGCCACCGAGGCGTTGAAGCACCAGGACGACCTGGCCGTCACGTCGCTGCAGGACATGCATGCTGAACTGCTGACGCAGTTGCACTAAACTTGCGCCCTGTCTTCCGCCGCAGGGCACCCATTGGGGTCCCTGCGGCGGTTTCACTTTTTCTGCTGACGAACCGCCATGAACACGATCCCCCTCACCCAGCGTGGTGCCGACCTGCTGAAGAGCGAACTGCAGCGCCTGAAGTCGGTGGAGCGGCATGCCGTGATCCAGGCCATTGCCGAAGCGCGTGCGCAAGGTGACCTGTCCGAAAACGCCGAGTACGAAGCCGCCAAGGACAAGCAGGGTTTCATCGAAGGCCGCATCAAGGAAATCGAGTCCAAGCTGGCGGCAGCCCAGGTCATAGACCCCAGCACGCTGGACGCGGACGGCAAGGTGGTCTTCGGCTCCACGGTGGACCTGGAAGACCAGGACAGCGGCCACAAAGTGACCTACCAGATCGTCGGTGACGACGAGGCCGACCTGAAGCTGGGACTGATCTCCATCAGCAGCCCCATCGCCCGCGCCTTGATCGGCAAGGAAAGCGGCGACGTGGCCGAGGTGCAGGCGCCCGGTGGCCTGAAGCACTGGGAAATCATGGACGTGCGCTACGCCTGACCAGGCGGCTCGCGTGCTGGACACCTTGCGGCTGCTGCTGCCGGGCCTGTGGGCCGGCTTGTTGCTGACTGTGGCCCTGGTGGCCACACCGGCGCCCTTCGCGCTGCTGCAGCCGGCAGATGCTGGCCGCGTGGTCGGACGCATCCTGGCGCACGAAGCCTATGCCAGCCTGGCCTTTGGCGTGCTGCTGTTGGGGCTGGAACGTGTGCGGGCCAAGCAGCGGTTCGACGCCGGCACCGGTTCGCAGTTCAGCCTGGGCATGGCCCTGACGGCCGGCGCGCTGTTCTGCACCGTGGCGGGCTACTTCGGCTTGCAGCCCCTGATGACCGCGGCCAAAGCGGGGCAGGGGGCGCTGAGCTTTGGCCAGCTTCATGCGGTCAGCGCGGTCTTCTACCTGGCCAAGGCGCTCATGGTGGTGACGTTGGCGGTGGTGGCAGCGCGGGCCGCCAGATCCATCAATCCTGCGCCTTCTTCTTGACGCTGGTGACGCGCTTTTCCGCGCGCTTGATCTGGCCGCCGCGCGTGATGCGCTCATTGCCGAAGACCTGGATCTTCTTGACGGTGGCGCGGTGATTGCCGCTCTTCGAAAAGCTGACGATCTTGACCGTGCGCGGGCCGGGCATGCGGTCTTCGCGCTCGGCCTTTTCCTTGGGCGGCACCGGCCGCCACAGCACCAGCAGCTTGCCGATGTGCTGGATCGGCGCCGCGTCCAGCTGGTCGGCCAGCTGCGCGAACATGGCCTCACGGCTGGCGCGGTCGTCGCTGAAGACACGCACCTTGATCAGGCCGTGGGACTTGAGGGCACCGTCGACTTCCTTCTGGACGGCGGCGGTCAGGCCTTCGCCACCGATCATGACGACCGGGGACAGGTGGTGGGCCTCGGCGCGGTGTTCCTTGCGCTGGGCGGGTGTAAGTTGGATGGCAGGCATGCCCGTATTATCGACTGAGCATGAAAGTCATCACCCAAAGCAAGAAGGTCAACAAGGCGTGGCTCAACAACCAGGCCAACGATCCCTATGTCAAGTGGGCGAAGCGGGACGGTTATCGCGCGCGTGCCGCCTACAAGCTGAAGGAGATTGATGAGGCGCTGAAACTGCTGAAGCCCGGGCAAGTGGCGGTGGACCTGGGCGCGGTGCCCGGGGCCTGGAGCCAGTACCTGCGGCGCAAGTTTGCACCCGAGGGTGCAGCCGTGGGCGAGCTCAAGGGCACCATCATTGCCTTGGACTTGCTGGACTTCGAACCCATAGAGGGTGTGCAGTTCATCAAGGGCGACTTCCGCGAAGAAGAGGTGTCGGACCGGTTGGTCGCAGCCCTGGGCGGGCGCGTGGTGGATGTGGTGTTGTCGGACATGGCGCCCAACCTGTCCGGCATTGAGGCGACGGATGCCGCGAGAATCGCACACCTTGTGGAACTGGCGGTGGAGTTCTGTACTCACCACCTGAAACCAGACGGCACCTTGGTCTGCAAGGTCTTCCACGGCAGTGGCTACAACCAGCTGGTGGTGTTGTTCAAGCAGCACTTCCGTGTCGTCAAGCCCATCAAGCCCAAGGCCAGCCGCGAGAAGTCGTCGGAGACCTTTCTGGTGGGAATGGGACTCAAGAGCCGCTAACCTGCCGCCTCATCGGTCTTGTGTACCTGAAATTGAGGGGCAGACGGCACGTTTTTCCGTGCACTCCACGTCACGCCCCAACGCGCTTTGCGCATCTTGTGAGGCCTAGAATCGGCCCCATATACCGTGGAATCCGGCATGTCGCTTCAGTCATGCCGACCCGCTGAACTGGAAAAGGAGCCGCGGTGAACAATCAATGGTTTTCGAAGGTCGCTGTCTGGCTGGTGATCGCGCTGGTGCTGTTCACCGTGTTCAAGCAGTTCGACCGCGGAGCCACGCAGGGCAACCAGATCGGCTACTCGGACTTCCTGGAAGAGGTGCGCGGCAAGCGCATCAAGGCAGTCACGCTGCAGGAAAACCCCGGCGGCGGCACAGAGATCATCGCGCTGACCTCTGACGACAAGCGTCTGCGTTCCACCGCCACCTACCTGGACCGCGGCTTGGTCGGTGACCTCATCGCCAATGGCGTCAAGTTCGACGTCAAGCCACGTGAAGAGCCCAGTCTGCTGATGAGCATCCTGGTCAGCTGGGGCCCCATGCTGCTGTTGATCGGCGTTTGGATCTACTTCATGCGCCAGATGCAGGGCGGCGGCAAGGGCGGCGCTTTCAGCTTCGGCAAGAGCAAGGCTCGTATGCTGGACGAGGCCAACAACTCCACCACTTTCGCCGACGTCGCCGGTTGCGACGAGGCCAAGGAAGAGGTCAAGGAGCTGGTCGACTTCCTGAAGGACCCGCAGAAGTTCCAGAAGCTGGGTGGCCGCATCCCGCGTGGTGTGCTGCTGGTCGGCCCGCCCGGAACCGGCAAGACCCTGCTGGCCAAGGCCATTGCGGGCGAAGCCAAGGTGCCGTTCTTCAGCATCTCGGGCTCAGACTTCGTGGAGATGTTCGTCGGTGTGGGCGCAGCCCGTGTGCGCGACATGTTCGAGCAGGCCAAGAAGAGCGCGCCCTGCATCATCTTCATCGACGAAATTGATGCGGTGGGTCGCCACCGTGGTGCCGGCCTGGGTGGCGGCAACGACGAACGCGAGCAGACGCTGAACCAGATGCTGGTGGAGATGGACGGCTTCGAGACCAATCTCGGTGTCATCGTCATGGCCGCCACCAACCGGCCCGACATCCTGGACCCGGCGCTGCTGCGCCCGGGCCGCTTTGACCGCCAGGTCTACGTGACCCTGCCGGACGTGCGAGGCCGCGAGCAGATCCTCAACGTGCACATGCGGAAAGTACCGGTTGGTCAGGACATCCGTGCCGACATCCTGGCGCGCGGCACCCCTGGTTTCAGCGGTGCCGACTTGGCCAACCTGGTCAACGAAGCGGCTCTCTTTGCCGCGCGCCGCAACGGCCGCGTGGTGGAGATGGGCGACTTCGAAAAGGCCAAGGACAAGATCATGATGGGCCCCGAGCGGAAGTCCATGGTCATGCCCGAGGACGAGCGCAAGAACACCGCCTACCACGAGGCCGGCCACGCGCTGCTGGGCAAGCTGCTGCCCAAGTGCGACCCGGTGCACAAGGTCACCATCATCCCGCGCGGCCGTGCGCTGGGCGTGACGATGAGCCTGCCGGAACGTGACCGCTACAGCTACGACCGTGAATACATGCTGCACCAGATCAGCATGCTGTTTGGTGGACGCATCGCTGAAGAAGTGTTCATGAACCAGATGACGACGGGGGCCAGCAATGACTTCGAGCGTGCGACCGCCCTGGCCCGCGACATGGTCACGCGCTACGGCATGACCGACGAACTGGGCCCCATGGTCTACGCCGAGAATGAAGGCGAAGTCTTCCTGGGCCGTTCGGTCACCAAGACCACGTCCATGTCCGAAGACACCATGCGCAAGGTCGACGGCGTGATCCGCCGCATCATCGACGAGCAGTACAGCGTGGCGCGCAAGCTGATCGAGAACAACAAGGACAAGATGCACGCCATGGCGCAGGCCCTGCTGGAGTGGGAAACCATTGACGGTGACCAGTTGGACGACATCATGTCCGGCAAGCCGCCGCGTCCGCCCAAGGACTGGACGCCGTCGGCCAACAAGCCCAGCGGCCCGTCCACGCCCGTGGGCACCGACGGCGCGCCGGCTGCGGCCTGAGCGACTGCTTGACCACCGCAACGGGGCTTAGGCCCCGTTGTGCTTTTCAGGACCGCCACCATGCATTGGCAGACCACACGCTTTCGCATTGACCTGGACCGCCCGCGGGTGATGGGCATCGTCAATGTGACGCCAGATTCGTTCTCGGATGGCGGTCGGCATATGCAGGCCGAGCAGGCCCTGGCGCATTGCGAGCGGCTGGTGGCCGAGGGGGCGGACATACTGGACATCGGTGGCGAGTCCACACGTCCCGGCTCTGTGGGGCCGGGGACTGATGAGGAGCTCGCTCGCGTGCTGCCGGTCTTGCGGCACGCACTGAGCTTGGGTGTGCCGGTGTCCGTGGACACCAGTGACGCCACGATCATCCGTGCGGTGCTGAACCTGGGCGCCGACATCATCAACGACGTGCGTGCGCTCGTCCGCCCCGGCGCCTTGCAAGCGCTGGCGGCGCACCCGACCGCTGGCGTGTGCCTGATGCACATGCGCGGCGAGCCAGCCAACATGGCCCGGCACGCGCAGTACGCCGATGTGGTGGCGGATGTGTGCGCGGAACTGCGCTTGCGTGTAGAGGCGGCCCGAGCAGCCGGCATCACCGACGAACGCATCGTGCTGGACCCCGGCTATGGTTTTGCGAAGACTGCCGATCAGAACCTGCAGTTGCTGTCCCGCCAAGACCAGTTGCTGATCCTGGGCCGCCCGTTGCTGGTGGGCTGGTCGCGCAAGGGCACGCTGGGCCAGATCACCGGCCGTCCGGTGGCTGAGCGCTTGCCGGCCAGCATCGCAGCCGCTCTGGCGGCCGTGGCGCGCGGAGCCCACGTCGTGCGCGTGCACGACGTGGCCGCGACGGTGGATGCGCTGAAGGTCTGGCGCGCCGCCCAGGCAGGGCGTATCGAGCCGGCCTGAGCTGCTACAAATGCGCAGAAGCCCGTCCCGCGGGGGGGCAGCAGCCTCTGGATGGGCGGGACAATCCTGGGAAAAGGGAAGAACATGAGCAGAACCTATTTCGGTACGGACGGCATTCGCGGCACCGTGGGCCAGGGCGCCATCACGCCCGACTTCATGTTGCGCCTGGGTCATGCCGTGGGCCAGGTGCTGCGCAGGGGCACGGAACGCCCGTCCGTGGTCATCGGCAAGGACACGCGCATCTCGGGCTACATGCTGGAATCCGCGCTGGAAGCCGGCTTTGCCTCGGCCGGGGTGGACGTGCTGCTCAGCGGGCCGTTGCCGACTCCGGGTGTCGCCTACCTGACGCGTGCACTGCGGCTGGACCTGGGCGTGGTCATCAGCGCATCGCACAACCCTTTTGACGACAACGGCGTCAAGTTCTTCTCCGCCCGCGGCGAGAAACTGCCCGATGCCTGGGAAGCCGAGGTCGAAGCCGCCTTGCAGGAACCTCCGCGCTGGGTCGGGTCGGCGGGCCTCGGCAAGGCGCGCCGCATTGAAGACGCGGGCGGTCGCTACATTGAATTCTGCAAGAGCACGGTGCCGCACACCCTGTCGCTGCGCGGCATGAAGATCGTGGTGGACGCCGCGCACGGTGCGGCCTACCACGTGGCGCCTGCGGTGTTCCATGAACTGGGCGCGCAGGTTGTGAAGATAGGCTGCAGCCCGGACGGCCTCAACATCAACAAGGACGTGGGCGCCACCGCGCCCAAGGCCCTGCTGGCCGCAGTGGCGGAACACCGTGCCGACTACGGCATTGCGCTGGACGGCGACGCCGACCGCCTGCAGATGGTCGACGCACAGGGCCGGCTCTTCAACGGCGACGAATTGCTCTATGTGATGGCGGCCGACCGCCTGAGCCAGCAGCGCCCCGTGGCCGGTGTGGTGGGCACGCTGATGACCAACATGGCAGTTGAGCTGGCCCTGCGGCGCCTGGGCGTGCCCATGGTGCGCGCCAAGGTCGGTGACCGCTATGTGCTGGAAGAACTCACCAGCCGCGGCTGGCACCTGGGCGGTGAAAGCTCCGGCCACCTGCTTGCCATGGACCGCCACACCACGGGCGACGGTATCGTCAGTTCCCTGCAGATCCTGCAGGCGGTGCGGCGCAGTGGCCGCACGCTGGACAGCCTGCTGGAGGGCGTGACGCTGTACCCGCAGACGCTCATCAACGTCCGCTTGCGCGAGGGCAGTGACTGGAAGGTCAACGCCGCGCTGACCGATGCACGCGAAACGGCGGAACGCGAACTGGCCGATGCGGGCCGTGTGCTGATCCGCGCGTCCGGCACCGAGCCGGTGCTGCGCGTGATGGTGGAAGCGCGCGACGGCACGCTGGGGCAGCGTTGCGCCGAGCGCATGGCCGCGGCCGCCGCCGCAGGCTGATCGCGCTTTCGAGCCGTCCCGGCTGACAGGCCGGGCTCGTGACACCCTTTTGTGACAACCGCAGCGCCGTCACGGGTCTTGTCACAGAGCTGTCACCAAGCCTTTTTAGAGTGCGGGTTAGCCAAACAACCCAAGCACTTGAGGCCTCAGCCATGACCGTCGTTCGCAGCCTTGCCTTTGCCACCACCGTGGCCCTCATGTCCGGCACCACTCTGGCGCAAGACGTCACCGGCGCCGGCGCCACTTTCCCGGCGCCCATCTACGCGAAATGGGCCGACGCCTACCACAAGGCCAGCGGCGCGCGCATCAACTACCAGTCCGTCGGCTCTGGCGCGGGCCTGAAGCAGATCCGCGGCAAGACCGTGGACTTCGGCGCGTCCGACATGCCGCTGACCGACGAGGAACTGGCCAAGGACGGCCTGATCCAGTTCCCGACCGTGATCGGTGGCGTGGTGCCGGTGGTCAACATCAAGGGCATCGCGGCCGGCCAGATCAAGCTGACGGGTGAGGTGCTGGGCGACATCTTCCTGGGCAAGATCACCAAATGGAACGACCCCGCGCTGACCGCGCTGAACCCGGGCGTGCCGCTGCCGGACGCCGCCATCGCGCCGGTG
>JANOAM010000372.1:0-3634 GCA_031411215.1 Betaproteobacteria bacterium | reverse complement strand
CGACTACCCCCAGCTCAAGCGCCTGGCCTGGCAGCTGCACGGCGTGGCCGAGCTCAGCCCCACGGATGCCTTCAACCTGTACGAGCGCAACTGGCGGCACATGGACCCAGGCCAGCTGGAGCCCGCTGAACGTACCCTGGTGCAGACGCTGGTGAACGAGTTGGGCGGGGGGCGGCTGCTTGTTTGAACGGGAACACCATCGCCGCATCGCGACCCTCCTGGAGGCGCTGGATGCCGCGTACCTGAAGGCCAACGCATGCCTCTTTGGGGGCGGTACCGCCATGGCACTGCGCTACGGGGAGTACCGCGAATCGGTCGACATCGACTTCCTGGTTTCCGACGTGGACGGCTACCGGCAGCTGCGCCAGCGGCTGACAGGGTCCGACGGTGTGCGTGCAATCACGAAACCGGGCCCGGTGCTGAACCAGGTGCGTGAGATGCGCGCCGACCAATATGGCATTCGCACCCTGCTGCGGGTGGACGGCATCGACATCAAGTTCGAGATCGTGCTGGAGGGCCGCATCAAGCTCGAAGCCCCGGGTGCCGACGACCAGCTTTGTGGCGTGGCCACGCTGACGCCACTGGACATGGCCACCAGCAAACTGCTGGCCAATTCCGACCGCTGGCGCGACGACGCCGTGCTCAGCCGCGACCTCATCGACCTGGCCATGATGGCGCCCCCCAAGAAGCTGCTGCAGCAGGCCATAGCCAAGGCCAAGGGCGCGTACGGCGACGGCGTGGAGGCCGATCTGGCCAAAGCCATTCAAGACTTGCGCGAGCGCCCCCACCGACTGGACCACTGCATGCAGGCCATGCGAATGAACACGGTGTCCAAGGCGGTGCTCTGGACGCGCATCCGAGCGCTCGGGCGCTGACCCCGCCTTGTTCCCAGGCTCTCAGGCCACCGGTGGCCTGGCCAGCTTGTCCAGCAGTTCGATCAGCATGGCGTGTTCGGCCCTGCTCAGGTGCTGGTTCAGTTCCGCCTCCATGGCCTGCGTGGCCGTCGCAGTCTGCGTGGCCAGTTGTTTGCCGGCACGCGTCAGCAGCAGGTGCTGCGAGCGGCCATCTTCCGGGTTGGGCCGGCGCAGCAGCAGACCACGCTCCTGCAGCCGGTCCAGCAGCAGGCTCAGCTTGGGCGCGGTGATGCGCAAGGCCTGCGCCAGCGCCTTGGGCGACACGTCCTCATTGGCCAGCAACAGCATCAGGGCCGAGAACTCCACCTTGGCCAGGCCGAAGGGCGTGCCGATGTGGCGATCAAAACTCTCCACCGTGGTGACCGAGGCACGTGCGATGTGGAAGCCCACGACACCACGCAAGGCGCCGCTGTCCAGCAGCGGCGCGCGGGGTGGGCGCGTGCGGGTGTCCATCGGCTGCTCGATCAGCCCCGCGCGGCGGAGCCCGCGCGGTCAGGCAGGATCACGAACGGGTCCGCTTCCCGGCCCAGGTACAGCGCGTCCACCAGCGCGTCCCGGTGCGCCAGCACGGCACGCTGGTTGATGGAACCCTTGTCGGTGACCTCGCCCTTGTCTATGGACGGCGGCTCGGCCAGCACGTGCAGGCGCGCCACCCGGCTGGCGCTGCCGGTGGAGTCCAGCCACAGGCGGTTGGCCAGGGTCTGGAAGAAGGCGCGCACTGTGGGGTGGTGCAGCACCTGGGGCAGCGGCGTGTCCGCGGCCACGCCCGCCAGGCGGCGGCACTCGTCGGCGCGCGGAAAGATGAGCGCACCGACCTCGTCACGGTTCAGGCCGGTGATGACCGCGTCCTGCACGCAGGGGTCACCGGCACCGACGATCTTGGCGCGCAGCGGCCCCACGCTGACGAAGGTGCCGCTGGACAGCTTGAAGTCTTCGGCCGTGCGGCCGTCGAAGAAGAGGCCTCGCCGCGTGTCGGCCGGGTCCACCCAGCGCACGGCGTCTCCGGTTCTGTAGAAGCCTTCGTCGTCGAAAGCCTCGCGGGTCTGGTCCGGCGCGCGCCAGTAACCCGGCATCACGTTGGGCCCGCGGAAGCGGATCTCGGTCTTGCCGCCGGTGCTGGTGTCCTTCACCAGCTTCACCTCCACACCCGGCACCGGCAGGCCGATATGGCCCGACGCCACGTCCGTGCCCACGGCGAAGGTGCAGGACGGCGCCGTCTCGGTCATACCCAGGCCCGTGATCACACGCACACGCTCACCCACGGCGGCTTCGGCATGCGCGTGCAGCTTGTCCCAAACGCCTTGGTTCAGCGCCGCACCAGCGAACATGAAAGCCTTGCAGCGTTTGAACAAGGTGTCGCGCAGCGCCGGTTCGCTGTCCATGGCCGTGACGATCTCTTCCAGGCCCTTGGGCACGTTGAAGTAGATGGTGGGCGAGATTTCACGCAGGTTGCGCAGCGTCTCGGCCATGCCGCTGGCGGTGGGCTTGCCATCGTCGATGTACAGCGTGCCACCGTTGTAGAGCGTGATGCCCACGTTGTGGCTGCCACCGAAGACGTGGTTCCAGGGCAGCCAGTCCACCAGCACCGGCGGCTCCTGGGCCAGGAAACCCAGCGCCTGGCGCAGCATCTGCTGGTTGCTGCACATCATGCGGTGGGTGGTGACCACACCCTTGGGCGCCTTGGTGGAGCCGGACGTGAACAGGAACTTGACGATGGTGTCGGCGGTGACGGCCGCATGTGCGGTGGCCACGCCTTCGCCGGGCACGGTCTGCAGCAGGCTGTTGAAGGAGCGGACCTCACGGCCTTCGACACCGCCTTGCGTCATCACCACACTCACATCGGCCGGCACGCAAGCCGCGATGGCCTTGGCATAGGCCGGGTCGCTGGCAAAGACCAGGCCCGGCGTGGTGACGGCCAGGATGTGGCGCAACTTGCCGTAGTCCTGCGACACCAGCGAATACGCGGTGGACGCCGGCACGTAGGGCACACCAGCCCACATGGCGCCCAGCGCCAGCGTGAGGTGCTCCAAGTCGTTGCCGGACAGGATCAGCAGCGGCCGCTCCGCCGACAAGCCCAGGTCGACCAGCGCCTGGCCCACAGCCTGCACACGCGCCAGCATCTGCGCGTAGGTGATGTGCACCCAGTCGCCGCCCCTGTCGCTGTCCTGGTCGCGGCGCGCGACGAAGCTGCGGTCCGGCGCGTCCTGCGCCCACTGCACCAGGCAGTCGCTCAGCCGCTCGGGGTACCAGCGCAAGGCCTCGGTGGAACGCAGCAGCGTCGTGCCGTCTGCGCGCTCTTCGATGTGGGCTTCCACGCAGCCGCCCACCAGCGCATCCCGGTAGCGCGTCATGATGACTTCACCACCTTGCCCGCGCGCCCTTCCAGGAAGTCGCGCAAGCGGGTTTGCGCTTCGGGTGTGCTCTCGGCCACTGCGGCCATCAGCGACTCGGTGAACAGGCCTTCGCTCTGCGACTGGTCGGCAATGCGCGGCAGCGCGTGCATGACGGCGAAGTTGCTCATGGGTGCGTTCTGCGCCAGGCGTTCGGCCAGTTCCAGCGCCTTGGTCACCGCCTGGCCTTCGTCCACCACGTACTGCGACAGGCCGACGGCCAGGCCTTCGTCGGCGTCGTACACACGGCCGGTCATCATCAGGTCGGTCATGCGCGACACGCCGATCAGGCGCGGGATTCGGGCCGAGCCGCCGCCGCCGACGAAGATG
>JANOAM010000371.1:0-3912 GCA_031411215.1 Betaproteobacteria bacterium | reverse complement strand
TGATGGGCGAACTGCAGACCAAGATGTTCCTGCTGGTCGGCCTGATCGACGCCTCGTTCATCATCGGTACCGGCGTTGCGCTGTGGTTCGCCACGGCCAACCCGTTCCTGGGCCAGATCGCTGCCGCTGTCGCGGCTGCTGCGGGCGCCAAGTAAGTTTGCGCGGCCCGCTTAGGGCTCCTGACCGGCGCTGCGTTTTCAGTGCCGGCCTCGTTACCGTGATTGAGGCAATGACGTGAGCATCACAGCTACTCTCATCGTCCAGATCATCGTCTTCCTGATCTTGATCGGGTTCACGATGAAGTTCATCTGGCCGCCGATCATCGTCGCGCTCGACGAGCGTGCGAAGAAGATCGCCGATGGCCTTTCGGCCGCAGACAAGGCCAAGGCCGACCTCGCCGCTGCGAACCAGCGTGTGGAGACCCAGCTGTCGGCCGCCCGCAACGACGCCGCCAAGCGCTTGGCTGACGCCGAGCGTCTGGCCCAGCAGCTGGTCGAAGAAGCCAAGGGCCGTGCGTCCGAAGAGGCTGCCAAGATCGTTGCCGCTGCGCATGCCGAAGCGGCGCAGGCATCGGTCAAGGCCCGCGAAACCCTGCGTGAGCAAGTGGCTGGCTTGGCCGTCAAGGGCGCCGAACAAATCCTGAAGCGCGAAGTCAACGCTGGCGTTCACGCTGAGCTGTTGGGCCGTCTCAAAGCCGAGCTCTGACATGGCCGAAATCGCGACCATCGCGCGCCCCTACGCCGAAGCCTTGTTCAAGGCGGTTGGTGCGCAAGTGGCTGACCACGCGAAGCTGAAGGACCAGATCGCGGCGCTGGCCGCCCTGGCCAGCGACGAAGGCCTGCGCCAGTTTGCCGACAGTCCCAAGGTCGACGCCAACCAGGTCTTTGACCTGGTGGCCGGTGTCGCGCTGCAAAAGGGCGTGTCGCTGGACGCCAAGGTCGGCAACCTGCTGCGCGCGGTGCTGGACAACGGCCGCTTGTCGGCGTTGCCCGAGATCGCCACGCAGTTCACCGCGCTGGTGAACGCACAAGGTGGTGTGAGCGACGCGCTGATCGAGAGTCCCTACGTCATTGAAGGCGCCCAGCTGAGCGACGTGGTCGCCACGCTGGAGAAGCGCTTCGCGCGCAAGCTCAACGCCTCCGTGAAGCTCGTGCCCGAGCTGATCGGCGGCATACGTGTCACCGTGGGTGACGAGGTGCTGGACACCTCCGTCAAGGCCCGTCTGGAACAAATGAAAGTTGCGCTGACTGCGTAACTTGGAGCACTCCATGAACCTGAATCCCGCAGAAATTTCCGAGCTCATCAAGAGCCGCATCGAAGGCCTGTCGGCCAGTGCGGACATCAAGAACCAAGGCACCGTGGTCTCCGTCACCGACGGCATCGTGCGTGTGCACGGCCTGTCTGACGTGATGGCCGGCGAAATGCTGGAGTTCCCGCCCACCAAGAGCGGCCAGCCCACCTACGGCCTGGCGCTGAACCTGGAACGCGACTCCGTCGGCGCCGTGATCCTGGGCGAATACGAGCACATCTCCGAAGGCGACACCGTGAAGTGCACGGGCCGCATCCTGGAAGTGCCGGTCGGTCCTGAACTGATTGGCCGCGTCGTCAACGCGCTGGGTCAGCCGATTGACGGCAAGGGCCCCATCAACGCCAAGATGACGGACGTGATCGAGAAGGTCGCTCCGGGCGTGATCGCACGGAAGTCGGTTGACCAGCCGGTGCAGACGGGCCTGAAGTCCATTGACTCCATGGTGCCCGTCGGCCGTGGCCAGCGCGAACTGATCATTGGTGACCGTCAGACGGGCAAGACAGCCGTCGCCATCGACGCGATCATCAACCAGAAGGGTCAGAACATGACCTGCGTGTACGTCGCCATCGGCCAGAAGGCGTCGTCCATCAAGAACGTGGTGCGTTCGCTGGAACAAGCCGGTGCGATGGACTACACCATCGTCGTGGCGGCTTCGGCGTCGGAATCGGCCGCCATGCAGTACGTGTCGGCCTACTCCGGCTGCACCATGGGCGAGTACTTCCGCGACCGTGGACAAGACGCGCTGATCATCTATGACGACCTGTCCAAGCAAGCCGTCGCGTACCGCCAGGTCTCGCTGCTGCTGCGCCGCCCGCCGGGCCGCGAAGCCTACCCCGGCGACGTGTTCTATCTGCACAGCCGCCTGCTGGAGCGTGCCGCCCGCGTGAATGCTGACTACGTCGAAGCCTTCACCAAGGGCGAAGTGAAAGGCAAGACCGGTTCGCTGACTGCGCTGCCGATCATCGAAACGCAAGCCGGTGACGTGTCCGCCTTCGTGCCGACCAACGTGATCTCGATCACCGACGGCCAGATCTTCCTGGAAACCAGCCTGTTCAACGCCGGCATCCGCCCCGCCATCAACGCCGGTATCTCGGTGTCGCGGGTCGGTGGTGCTGCGCAGACCAAGCTGATCAAGAGCCTGTCCGGCGGTATCCGTACCGACTTGGCGCAGTACCGTGAACTGGCTGCCTTCGCCCAGTTCGCGTCGGATCTTGATGCCGCCACGCGCAAGCAGCTGGACCGCGGTGCCCGCGTCACCGAACTGCTCAAGCAGGCCCAGTACAGCCCGCTGCCCATCAGCCTGATGGCCGCCACCTTGTATTCGGTGAACAAGGGTTTCCTGGACGATGTCGACGTCAAGAAGGTCCTGTCGTTTGAGCACGGACTGCACCAGCACCTGAAGAGCAGCCACGCCGCGCTGCTGGCCAAGTTGGAAAACGACAAGGCCATGGACAAGGGCGCCGAAGAAGAACTCAGCAACGCCATCGGTGCGTTCAAGAAGAGCTTCGCCTAAACCCGCAGCCCAGGAGAACGGCCATGGCTGTCGGCAAGGAAATACGCGTCAAGATCAAGTCGGTG
Source organism: Betaproteobacteria bacterium (assembly GCA_031411215.1). Lineage (GTDB taxonomy): Bacteria > Pseudomonadota > Gammaproteobacteria > Burkholderiales > Burkholderiaceae_C > Rubrivivax. The sequence continues at coordinate 1,025 of JANOAM010000371.1, read as the reverse complement.
GAGAACACCCGCAAGATCACCAAGGCCATGGAAATGGTCGCGGCCAGCAAGATGCGCAAGGCGCAGGAGCGCATGCGCGCCGCGCGCCCGTACGCGGACAAGATCCGCAACATCACGGCCCACCTTTCGCAAGCCAACCCCGAGTACAAGAGCCCGTACATGCGGGACTCCGCAAAGGGCGGCGGCACGAGCAAAGCGGTCGGTTTCATCGTTGTCACCACGGACAAGGGTCTGTGCGGCGGCCTGAACACCAACGTGCTGCGCGCGCTGACGCTCAAGATGAAGGAAGTGCAGGCCGCTGGCGGCAGCATCCACACGGTGGCCATCGGCAACAAGGGCCTGGGCTTCCTGAACCGCATTGGTGCCACGGTGCTGAGCCAGGCCACGCAGCTGGGCGACGCCCCGCAGCTGGACAAGCTGATCGGCCCGGTCAAGGTCATGCTGGATGCGTTCGTCGAAGGCAAGCTCGACGCCGTCTACCTCTGCTACACCAGGTTCATCAACACGATGAAGCAGGAACCGCTGGTCGAGCCGCTGCTGCCGCTGTCTGCCACGCGGCTGGAGCAGACTGCGGCCGAGAAGACCCAGTACGGCTGGGACTACATCTACGAGCCCGACGCGCCCACCGTCATCGACGACCTGCTCACGCGCTACATCGAAGCGCTGGTGTACCAGGGCGTGGCCGAGAACATGGCCAGCGAGCAGAGCGCCCGCATGGTGGCCATGAAGGCCGCCACCGACAACGCCGGCACGCTGATCGGTGAGCTGAAGCTCATCTACAACAAGACCCGCCAGGCCGCGATCACCAAGGAACTGTCCGAGATCGTCAGCGGCGCTGCCGCCATCTCGGGTTGATTTCCGGTTGATTCCCGGTTGATCTCGGTCGAACCCGCTTTACGTTTCCAAGGAACATGAATATGTCGAACACTCAAGCCCAGGGCAAGATCGTCCAGTGCATCGGCGCCGTGGTGGACGTGGAATTCCCGCGCAACGCCATGCCCAACATCTACGACGCGCTGAAGCTG
>JANOAM010000370.1:0-5409 GCA_031411215.1 Betaproteobacteria bacterium | reverse complement strand
AAGTCGTGGCTGTAGCGGCCGGCGGCGGCCTCCACCAGCGGCTTGTAGGTGTCGTTGAGCAACCGGCCCACCGACGGCGGCGGCGTGCGGCCCGTGATGGCGTAGTGCACCACCGCGGCCAGCGCGTAGACGTCGGTCCAGGCGCCCTGCTTCATGCCAGGAATTTCGGCGTACTGCTCAACCGGCGCGTAACCGGGCTTCAGGATCACCGTCAGCGCCTGCGTCATGTCGCCAATGACCCGCCGCGCCGCGCCGAAGTCCAGCAGCAGCGGGCGTTGGGTGCCGGCCAGCATCATCACGTTGTCGGGCGCGATGTCGCGGTGGAAACACTGCTCGGCGTGGATCACCTGCAGCGCTTCGGTCAGCGGCAGCAACAACGTGCGCAACCAGGTCTCGTCCGGCGCCTGGGGTGCGGACCGCAGCGTGTCGCGCAGGTTCTTGCCTTCGTAGAAGGGCATCACCATGTAGGCCGTGCCGTTGGCTTCCCAGAAGCGGTAGACCTTGACCAGGGACGCGTGGTCAAAACTGGCCAGCAGGCGTGCTTCGTTGATGAAGCTCTTCAGGCCAGCCTCAAACGTCTCGCGGTAACGCTCGCTCTTGACCGACACCTGCATGCTGCCGCTGCGCTGCGCCAGCGAGCTGGGCATGTATTCCTTCAGCGCCACACGCCGCTGCAGCGAATGGTCGGTGGACAGGTAGACCACGCCGAAGCCGCCCACACCCACCAGCTTGGTCAGCTCGAATTCACCCAGCCGCGTGCCTATGGGCAGGCCTTCGCCGCTGTCCACATGCGCTGCTGCAGGCGCCGCGGGTGCGGCTGGTGGCGGCGCGTGGTAAGCCATGGTGGGATCGAACGCAACGGTGCGATCGTCCGCGCCGGGGGGAGGCTGGATCCGGGTGCGATCACTGTCGGGCTGATCGGGCGTCATGTCCTGGCTGCGCGGTCGTGGGAAGAGCGCATTGTCGCAGCCGCCGACCCCACCCGACCCAGGGGCACCATCAAGGCAGCTTGCGCAGTTCGTCGGCCAGCTTCTGGCGTGCCGCCTCGGGCGCAGCTTCCAGCAGCAGTGCAAAGAAGGCGTCGCGCTGGCGCGTGCGTTCAGCCGCGCGCTTGACGACCACGCGGGCGATCGGCCCCAGCTGCCCCGACAGCACCTTGACGGACTGATCCATCAGCGCCTCGTTCACCGGCTTGGACGCGCCCGCGAAGGTGCCACCCACACCGGGCGGGTTGTATGACTGGGTGATGCCGACGCGGGTGGTGTGGCCGCTGTGGCCACCGCTGCCCCCGGTGCCCCCCGTGCCGCCCGTGCGGGCGCCGCGGCCCAGGAAGGCCTCGCGCGCCGACTGGCTGGTGATCTGCTCGGCCAGCCGCGCTTGCAGGGACGGCAGGTCCTGGCACTCCTTGGCGGCGCGGCGCACCATCACCGCAGCCATGGGGCCGACGTGTTTGGCCAGCGCAGCTTCCACCTCGGCCAGCACGGACAGATCCCAGTGCGTGGGTGGCGCGCTGGTGGTGCGTGTGTTCGTCGCCGCGTTGGTATGTACCTGGCCGTGCACGTTGGTGGGCGGCGGGCCGCCTATGCGTTCCGTGGGCGCGTAGTCCGGCGCCATGGGAATGCCGAACACCGACTCGCGGCTGACCGTGCCCGGAACCGCCTGCCCAAACGCCGCGGTCACCGCGTCGCGGAAGGCGCTGGCATTGGCAAAGCGCTGGCGCGGGTCCTTGGCCAGAGCCTGCGCCACGACCTCGTCAAAACGCGGGCCATGGGGTGCGCCTTCCAGCGTGGACGGCGGCACGGGCACCTCGTTCACCACCTTGTACATCAGCGCCTCGTGCGGGCCGATGAAGGGCGCCTTGCCGGCCAGCAGTTGGTACAGCACCACGCCGGCGCCGTAGACGTCCACGCGGTGGTCTATGGGCTTGCCCATGAACTGTTCCGGCGCCATGTACATGGGCGTGCCCAGCACGCTGTTGGCCATGGTCAGGGCGCTGGTGTCGGTGCGCGCAATGCCAAAGTCGGCAATCTTGATGCGCCCGGTCTTGGTCATGATGACGTTGCTGGGCTTCACGTCCCGGTGCCACACGCCGTGTTCGTGGGCGTGAGCCAGAGCGTCCAACAGCTGGGTGGCCATGCTGGCCACGTCGGCCTCGGTGAACTTGACACGCTGCGCCAGGTAATGCGACAGCGTCTGCCCTTCGACAAATTCCATCGCGATGTAGGCCACACGCCCGTCGTCGCCAAAGTCGTAGACACCCACGATGCCCGGGTGCATCAAGCGCCCGGCGGCCTGCGCCTCGTTGCGGAAGCGTGCCGCCGTTTGTGCAGCGGCCTCGGGGCTTTCGCCACCTTGCTTGCGGATGGTCTTCAGTGCCACCACACGCCGGATGTCCGGGTCAAACCCACGGTAGACCACGCCCATGGCGCCCTCGCCGAGGACGCCGGTGATCTGGTACTTGCCGAGACGGTCTGGGTGTTGGCTCACGGGTGCTGCAAAAGGCCTGTCAATTGTCGAGCATCTTCATGGCCTGCTGCACGCTGGCCCTCATGCGGGCAAAGGAGTCAGCCAGGGTGCCGATCTCGTCCTTGCTGCGTGCAGCGAACTCGGGTGCGTCCATCTCGCCCTGGCTCACGCGGTCGGCCAGACGCGCCAATTCGGTGACCGGGCGCACCACCACGAACCAGATCATCACGTTCAGCACCACACCCACCACCAGGAACACACCGATCAGCGAGCCCAGGAACAACTGCAGGTTGTCGGCCGCGCGCTGCAGTGGCAGCGTCATGGGCACGGACACCACCTGGGCGCCGATGACCTCGTTCAGCTGCCAGCCAAAGCCGTTGGCCGGGCCGTATTTGTCGACCATCGTCTTGGGCGCCGCATCGATGGTGCTGTGGCACTGCAGGCAGGCGGGGTTGGTGATGCGCAGCGGGCGCGATATGTACAGCGACCGGCCCGTGGGCGTGTCGCGCTCACCGACGATTTCCTTGCGTTCAGCGTCGTTGCGGAAGGCGTTGACGATGTCCACTTCCCAGCCGTTGGCGCGGTCGCGCGGGTTGGTGGGGTTGAGCGTGGCTTCCTTGTAGGCGAATTCGGGGTACTTGGTCTTCAGGGTGCCCAGCACCTCGGTGGCGGAATAGCTGGGAATGGCCTGGGGCAGGAATTCCGTCTGCAACTGGGTGGCCAGCAGCTTGGCAATCTGGCCCGACGTGTAGCCGCGCACGGCCAAGGCCTGTTCCATCAGCAGCCGGCCGGTGGAGACCACCTCCGAACGCGCCTGTTCCTGCAGCAACCCGCGGCTGATCCAGCCCGACACCGCCACGCCCAGCGCCATCACGAGGATGAAGATGAGGTTGAACTTGAAGAGCAGCTTCATCGAGGGGACCTCCGGTTTGTCTGGCCTGCTGGCCTTGTATGGGCAGATGTGACTGCCTGTGTGCAGCAGCGATGGTAGCTCGCACCCGACCTTCCGCCGGGGGTTCGGACACAATCGTGCGCCCTTCGCGACACCCTATCCCCCTTCAGGATGACTGCACCCGTGACGCCACCGCCTCTTCAAGGCCTGACCGTCTTCCAGCGCGGCTGGTTGTCGTCCAACAACGTGCTGCTGGACGCAGGCGAGACCGGTGCGGTGCTCATAGACAGCAGCCACACCGTGCATGCGCAGCAGACCGTGGCGCTGCTGCAGCACGCGCTGGCGGGCCGGCCGCTGCTGAAGGTCATCAACACCCACTTGCATTCCGACCACTGCGGCGGCAACGCCACGCTGCAGCGTGTCTTCGGCTGCCGCATCGCCACACCGGCCGGGCACTACCAGGCGGCACGCGACTGGGACGAATCGGTGCTCAGCTACCGCGAGACCGGGCAGATGTGCGAACGCTTCACGCCCGACGAGGCTGTTCTGCCCGGCGACACCCTGGCCATAGGCCGGCGGCGCTGGCAGGTGCTGGGCGCACCGGGCCACGACCCGCACTCGGTCATGCTCTTCGATGCCGATGAAGGCGTGCTGATCAGCGCCGACGCGCTGTGGGAAAACGGCTTCGGCGTGATCTTCCCGGAATTGGACGGCCTGGCCGCCTTTGACGAGCAGGCCGCGGTCCTGGACCTCATCGAAGGCCTGCACGCACGCTGGGTGATTCCGGGCCACGGCGCGCCCTTCTGTGACGTGGCCGGCGCACTGACCCGCGCGCGCCAGCGCCTGTCCGGCTTCCGCGCCGACCCGCGGCGCCACCACCGCCATGCCATGAAGGTGCTGGTGAAGTACCACTTGATGGAAGTGCAGCAAATGACCTGGGACGGCTACGACGCCTGGTTCGGCGCCTCCAGGCTGTGCCAGGCCATCTGGGACCGGTTGGGCCAGCCCGAAGGCCGCCTGGCCGCCTGGGGCGAGCGCATGGCCCGCGACCTGGTGGCCTCCGGTGCCCTGGCTGCCGATGAACTGAGTCTCTTTGACAAGGCTTGAGCCCCATCCGCCCATGCTTGAACAACCGCCCCTGCCGCACTGCTTCACTCCCGAACACGAAGCCTTCCGCAGCACGCTGCGCGCCTTCGTGGCGCGCGAGATCACACCCTTCGTGGCGCAGTGGGACGAAGCTGGCAGCTTCCCACGCGAGCTCTACGCGCGCGCCGCGGCCGTGGGTGCCATGGGCGTCGGCTTTGACGAAGCCTACGGCGGCACGCCCGCCGACGTGTTCTTCAAGCTGATCCTGGCCGAGGAGTACTCGCGCTGCGGCAGCGGCGGTATCTGCGCCTCGCTGGGCTCGCACAGCATCGGCCTGCCGCCGGTGGCGCTGGCCGGCAGTGCCGATCTGAAGGTGCGTGTACTGCCACCGGTGTTGCGCGGCGAGAAGATCTCGGCGCTGGCGGTGACGGAACCCAGCGGCGGCTCCGACGTGGCCGCCGTGCGCACCGGTGCAGTCCGCGACGGCAACCACTACGTCGTCAGCGGTGAAAAGACCTTCATCACCTCCGGCATGCGGGCCGACTTCATCACCGTGGCCGTGCGCACCGACCCCGGCAGCCGTGGGCCGAACGGCATCTCCGTGCTGCTGGTGGACGGCGACACGCCGGGCCTCACACGCACCGAGCTGAAGAAGATGGGCTGGTGGGCGTCCGACACCGCGCACTTGCGCTTTGATGGCTGCCGCGTGCCGGTGGCCAACCTGGTGGGCGTGGAACATGAAGGCTTCAAGACCTTCATGAACAACTTCAACAGTGAACGGCTCTTCATGGCGGCGCAGGCCTACACCTTTGCGCAGGTCTGTTTTGAAGAAGCCCTGGCCTGGGCCCGTGAACGCAAGACCTTCGGCATGGCGCTGTCGGAACGGCAGGTGATCCGCCACAAGCTGGTGGACATGGCGCTGAAAATCGACGCCGCGCGCTGCCTGGTCTATGAGCTGGCCTGGC
>JANOAM010000369.1:0-6531 GCA_031411215.1 Betaproteobacteria bacterium | reverse complement strand
GCAACATATTATGCCTCGGACTCCTGGCTGCCCCCTGTCCGGGGCGCACGCGGAAGGTGCGATGACATAATCGCGCGCGCTCAAACTGGGCGTTGCCGCACCCCTCTTCGCGTTGGCCACCGACAAAGAACTCACAGACTTTCTCAAGAGCGTCGAGAAGCGCGCCTTCAAGCGCACGGTGTACGCGGTGCGCAGTGATGACGCCGCTTTGGACATCGTGCAGGACGCGATGATCCGCCTGGCCGAGAAGTACGCTGACCGCCCCGCCGCAGAACTGCCGCTGGTCTTCCAGCGCATCCTGTCCAACGCCACGATGGACCACTTTCGGCGCGAGAAGGTGCGCAGCGCAGTCCTCCAGAACATGTCAGAGTTCGAGGGCCCCGGCGACGATGGCGACTTCGACCTGCTGGAGACCTTGCACGCCCTGGAAGACACCATGGGCACGGAAAGTGCTGCGGATGCAGTATCCAGGGACCAGATCTTGCGCTTGATCGACGAAGAGGTGGCCACACTGCCCACCCGTCAACGAGAAGCGTTTCTTCTGCGTTACTGGGAGGAGTTCGATGTGGCCGAAACGGCTGAGGTCATGGGCTGCTCGGAAGGCAGTGTGAAAACCCACTGCTCCCGTGCGGTGCATGCCTTGGCCAAGGCCCTCAAAGGCAAGGGAATAACACTGTGAACACCAACCATCGCCCCGTTGCGGACCTGTCTTCGATCGAAGGCCGCCTTGCTGCGCGCCTGGCGGGCGCGATCAGCTTGCGTTCACAGGCGCTGCCCCACGACATCTCTGAGCGTTTGCGTTTCGGCCGGGAACAGGCTTTGGCCCGTGCACGTGAATTGCGCATGCAAACGCTCTCAGGCGCTGCCGTTGTGGGTGTGTCGCGTTCTGGTGCGGCCGTGCTGGGCCGCTTTGCGTCCTGGGGGCAACGCGCTGCCTCGGTGCTGCCCCTGGTTGTGCTGGTCAGCGGCATGTTCATGATCGACCGCTGGAACTCGCGCGAGCAGGTCGTGGCGGCGGCTGAAATCGATGCGCAGCTGTTGTCCGACACGCTGCCGCCTGCCGCCTATTCCGACCCGGGCTTTGCCGAGTTCCTGAAGAATAACCCCACGCCGTGACGCGCAATCGCTGGTTGCTGACCGCATTGAGCTCCCTCGCCCTGTTGGGCGCAGGGGGTGTTGTGGCAGCCGACCCGGCGGATTGGGCTTCGCTGACGCCAGCACAACAGAAGTTTCTGGCGCCGTTGAACCGCGACTGGGGCAGCATAGAAGCCCCGCGCCGCGCAAAGTGGCTGGAGGTGGCTTCGAAGTTCCCGGCCATGCCCAAGGAAGAGCAGGCACGCGTGCAGGAACGCATGGCGGACTGGGCCCGGATGACGCCCACCGAACGCAGCCGTGCACGGCTGCAGTTCCAGGAAACGAAGCAGGTCCCAGCCACGGAGCGTCAGGCCAAGTGGGAGGCCTACCAGGCCTTGCCGGCTGAACAGCGGCACGCCCTGGCCCAGACGGCCAAGCGCAGCGCCAAAGCCGCATCGGCACCTGCTTCTGCAGCCAGGACACCGCAAGCCGGCGCAGACCCGCAGGGAAAACGCAACCTGGTGCAGGTTTCAACGCCCTCGCCCACGCGGGCAGTGACGCCCACGACCCAGCAGGCCAAGCCTGGCGCCACCACGACCAACATGACCGCGCGCCCGCAGCTGCCTGCCCACCAGCAGGCCGGTTTGCCGAAGATCGCCGCGACCTCGGGTTTTGTCGACCCATCCACGCTGCTCCCTCAGCGCGGCCCGCAGGGTGCAGCCGTGCGTTCCGCTGCCGCGTCCAGCGAGCCTGCGGCCCAGGGCCAGTGACCCCGGCGGCCGAACCCAACTGGCTTGAAGTGCCGGGGCTGGCGCGTCGGCTGGCCTGCTTTCTCTACGAAGGTGTGTTGCTGTTCGGCGTCGTCATGGTGGCCGGCCTGCTGTACGGCGTGCTGACGCAGCAACGGCACGCCCTCGTGGGCGCCACGGGCCTACAGGTGCTGCTGTTCCTGGTCCTCGGCGCCTACTTCGTGTTCTTCTGGAGCCGCACCGGCCAGACACTGGCCATGCTGACTTGGCACATCCGCCTCGTGGCCCAAGATGGCCGACCCGTGCCACCCCTGCGAGCCACTGCCCGCTACCTGCTGTCCTGGCTGTGGTTTGTGCCAGCGCTGGCCATCGTGCACTTCTGGGGCCTGCACGGCGCGTGGGCCGTCTTCGGCGCCCTGCTGGCCGGTGTGCTGGGCTATGCCGCGTTGACCTTCATGCACCCGGACCGCCAGTACTGGCACGATGCGGTCTGCCGCACCCGACTGGTGACCTGGTATCCAACCCACCGACAACCCAAGCCACAAGCATGAGTGAACCCTTCAGCGTCTGCGTCTACTGCGGGTCCCGCCACGGCGCCAAGCCGGCCTACACGGCGGCGGCACGTGCGCTGGGCACGGCCATTGGTGAACGTGGCTGGCAATTGGTCTACGGCGGCGGCAAGGTCGGGCTGATGGGTGAAGTGGCTGACGCCACGCTCGCAGCCGGTGGCCGCGTCGTTGGTGTGATTCCTGAGAGCCTCAAGCGCCTGGAAGTGGGCCACCAGGGCCTGCATGAACTGCACGTCGTGCCGACCATGCACATCCGCAAGCAAATGATGGCCGAGCGTGCGCAGGCCTTCATCGCCATGCCCGGCGGCATCGGCACGCTGGAAGAGTTGTACGAGGTCTGGACCTGGCGCCAACTGGGCTACCACGATGCGCCGATAGGGCTGCTGAACGTGGACGGCTACTACGACGAACTGCTGCGTTTCATGGACCGCACGGTCAGCGAGGGCTTTCTCTCGGAGAGCCAGCGCGGCAACCTGCAGGTAGGCAGCGACCCGCAGGCGCTGCTCTTGCAACTGGCATCGCTGGCTGCGCCGGCTGGCGCTGCGGACGACTACTCCAAGGTCTGACCTGTCAGTCAGCGCCCCGCGAGGGGCTGAGCTCAGACCGCCGCTTCGTCGGTCTCGCCAGTACGGATACGCACCACTTGGTCCACGCCCGTGACGAAGATCTTGCCGTCACCGATCTTGCCGGTCTTGGCGGCCTTGACGATGGCCTCTATGCAGCGGTCGACATCAGCGTCCTTGACCACGACCTCGACCTTCACCTTGGGCAGGAAGTCCACCACGTACTCCGCACCACGGTAGAGCTCGGTGTGGCCCTTCTGGCGGCCGAAGCCCTTGACCTCGGTGACGGTCAGGCCGGATACGCCGACGTCACCCAGCGCCTCGCGCACTTCCTCGAGCTTGAAGGGCTTGATGATGGCGGTGATCTGCTTCATGAGGGGCTCCAGGAGTCGGTGGCGAGTGCAATGAACGTTGCGCCGATTTAAGCACGGAACTTCGACGTGATGGGGTAGCGCCAATCGCGTCCGAAGCCTCGGTGCGTGATGCGGATGCCGACCGGCGACTGGCGACGTTTGTACTCGTTCACCCTGATCAGACGCGCCACGCGCTCCACCACGGTGCGGTCGAAGCCCGCGGCAACGATCTCGTCCACGCCCTGGTCCTCCTCCATGTAGCGCGCCAGGATGGCGTCCAGCACGTCGTAGGGTGGCAAGCTGTCCTGGTCGGTCTGGTCCGGGCGCAGTTCGGCCGAGGGCGGGCGCGTGATGATGCGCTCCGGAATCGCCGGACCCACAGTGCCGTCTGCCCAGCGAGTCGGCTGCCGGTTCTTCCACGCCGACAGCCGGTAGACCAGCGTCTTGGCCACGTCCTTGATCACCGCAAAACCACCGGCCATATCGCCGTACAGCGTGCAGTAGCCGGTAGCCATCTCGCTCTTGTTGCCCGTGGTCAGCACGATGCGGCCGGTCTTGTTGGACAGCGCCATCAGCAGCGTGCCCCGCATGCGCGCCTGCAGGTTCTCTTCGGTGGTGTCTTCGGCCAGGCCCGCGAACTGCGGCGCCAGACTGGTGCGGAAGGCATCGAACATGGGCGCGATGGCGATCTCGTCGTACTGCACGCCCAGCCGCTTGGCCATGTCGCGTGCGTCGATCCAGGAAATGTCGGCCGTGTAGGGTGACGGCATCATCACCGCGCGCACCTTGTCCGCGCCCAGCGCGTCCACGGCTACCGCCAGCACCAGGGCCGAATCGATGCCTCCGGACAAACCGATGATGGCGCCCGGGAAGCCGTTCTTGCCCAGGTAGTCGCGCACGCCGGTGACCAACGCCGACCAGACCTGCTGTTCCGCACTGGGCAAGGGCACGATGGCACCCGACGGCGCCCCATCGGCGGCCAGGTCCACCAGGCACAGCGCCGGCTCGAATGACGGCGCGCGCGCGCACATGCGGCCCTGCGCGTCCAGCGCGAACGACGCACCGTCAAACACCACCTCGTCCTGCCCGCCCACCAGGTGCGCGTACAGCAGCGGCCGGTGCACGGCGCGGGCACGCTCGGCCATGCGCGCTTCGCGTTCATCGGCCTTGTCCAGATGGAAGGGTGACGCGTTCAGCACGCACAGCACCTGGGCGCCGGAGTCGCAGGCCGCCTGCGCGGGCTCGTCAAACCAAGCGTCTTCGCAGATCAACAGGCCGACCTTGACGCCGCCGGCTTCGAACACCAGCGGGCTCAGCCCGGCGTCACGTCCCGACACGAAATAGCGCCGCTCGTCGAACACCTGATAGTTGGGCAGTTCGCGCTTGCAGTAGGTGCCCGCCACTCGCCCGCCCTGCAGCACCGAAGCCGCATTGAAGCGCTGCTGCACAGTCATCGACTTGGACCTAACATCCCCCGAACGACCAAACGCATGCGGGTGACCCACCACGACCGTCAAGCCCTGCAGCGGCGCCAGTTCTGCGGCCAGCTCGTGCACGGCGGCATCACAAGCCGCGATGAACGCGGGCCGCAGCAAGAGGTCTTCGGGCGGATAGCCGGTGAGCGCCAGTTCGGGCGCCACCACCAGTTCAGCACCCTGCGCGTGTGCGGCCCGCGCCGCATCGGCAATGAGACGCGCGTTGCCGACGATGTCGCCTACAACTGCATTGATCTGCGCCAGCGCCACTTTCATTGAGCCCGACTCCGCATGACGCTAAGCGATGAATTCACAGCCTTGAATTATGTCATCGGGGTGCATGAGCACGCAGGCGCCATCACCGCCGAAGAGTGGAATGGGTTGCTGTCGGAGCAGTCGCAGCCGACGCCCTTCATGCGTCACGAATACCTGCTGGCGATGCACGAATCCGGCAGCGCCACGCCCGCCACCGGCTGGGCACCCAGCTTCATCACCTTGCGCGACGCCGCCGGGCAATTGCAAGCCGCCTGCGCCACCTACCTGAAGACCCATTCCTACGGCGAATACGTCTTCGACTGGGCCTGGGCTGACGCCTACCGCCGGCACGGCCTGCGCTACTACCCCAAGGCGCTCAGCGCGCTGCCCTTCACACCGGTGCCGGGTACACGCCTGCTGGCCCGTGACGACACCGCGCGGCGTGCGCTGGCGCGCGCCCTGCGGCAATGGGCCGAAGCGTCCAAGCTCTCATCCGCTCACGTCCTGTTTGTGGATGACGCGGACCAGCGCGCCTTGTTGGCCGATGGCTGGATGCTGCGTGAGGGCGTGCAATTCCACTGGCAGCAAGATGCCGCTTCGCCGGTCCCGGACTTCACCGGCCTGCTGGCCCGCCTGCAGCGCGACAAGCGCAAGAAGATCCAGCAGGAGCGCCGCCGCGTGCAGGACGCCGGCATCGGCTTTGCGGTGCACGAAGGCAGCGCCATAGACGAAGACCTGTGGGACTTCTTCTACCACTGCTACACGCTCACCTACCAGGCGCACCACAGCACGCCCTACCTCACTCGCAGCTTCTTCTCGGCCATGGCGCGCGACATGCCGCAGCACTGGCTGATGTTCGTAGCACGGCGTGGCGACGAGCCCATCGCCACGTCACTGGTGGCCATTGACCGCGACACTGGCGTGGCCTGGGGCCGCTACTGGGGCGCCACGGAACACGTGCCCTGTCTGCACTTCGAGGCTTGCTACTACCAGCCGCTGGCCTGGTGCCTGGCCAACGGCTTCGTGAGATTCGAAGGCGGTGCCCAGGGCGAGCACAAGATGGCGCGCGGCCTGCTGCCTGTGAAGACCTTCTCGGCGCACTGGCTGCGCGACAGCCGCTTTGCCAGCGCCGTGGCGGACTTCCTGACCGCTGAAGGCCAGGGTATAGAACAGTACGTGGACGAACTGCGCGAGCGCAACCCGTTCAAGTCCGGCTGAGGCAGGTCAGGCTTTGCCCTTCTTGGTGAAATTGGCCATGCCGGTCACGACCTCGGCCTTGGCGGCTTCCGAGCCTTCCCAACCCACCACCTTGACCCACTTGCCCTCTTCCAGGTCCTTGTAGTGCTCAAAGAAGTGCTGGATGGTCTTCAGGCGAAGCGGGTTCAGATCTTCCGGCTTCTTCCACTGCGTGTAGATCGACAGGATCTTGTCGATGGGCACAGCCAGCAGCTTGTTGTCGCCGCCAGCTTCGTCGTCCATCTTCAGCATGCCCA
>JANOAM010000368.1:0-1627 GCA_031411215.1 Betaproteobacteria bacterium | reverse complement strand
CTGCCGGGCTGGCGTGTGGACTCGATGATGTCGGCCACGCGAACCTCGAAGAATTCGTCGAGATTGCTGCTGACGATGGTGATGTAGCGCAGCCGCTCCAGCAAAGGCACGTCCGCGCGACGGGCCTGGGCCAGCACACGGCGGTTGAATTGCAGGATGGCGCGCTCGCGGTTGAGCAGCGGCAGGCTCTCAGCGCCTGTCTTTTCTTCGACGGTCATGGTGGCGAAGTCTATGGGGCACACAAGACAGTTCTGTGACAGTCATCAAGAGGTCTGTGACAGGACCTCAGGCGCCCAACAGCTTGCCCTTGCGTACCAGTGTGGTGCCGGCGATCTTGGCCAGGCGCTTGCCCGGCGTCGCCCAACGGGTGGCCACACGGGCATAGAGCACACCACTGGACTGCGCGCAGAGCGTCGTGATGGCCCCCGTGTCCAAGTCCACCAGGTCGGCCACAGGGCCGCCGGCCTCGACAAAGTCACCCGGCTCGCGGTGGAACACGACCACACCCGCCGCAGGTGCGGTGACCGGCTCACTGCTGGCCAGCGGCGTGGGCTGGCACAAGGCGGGTGGAAGCGGCGCGGCTTCTCCCGCCAGCACACCCTGGCGGCGCAGGTAGTGGACGATGGCCTGGGCATCGGCTTCGGCCTGCGCGTGGCCGGTGTCGGCCTCACCACGCAGCTCCACCGTGACGCCAAAGCAGCCCAGCGGCAGCGGGTGGCCGGCAAAACGCTGCTGCAGCTGCAGCCAGGGCTTGGTGCAGGCCTCGTCGAAGGGGGAGTCACCCGACTCCGTGGCCAGCAGGATGGCTTGGGCGCGCAGGCAGGCACCCAGCTCAGCCGCCTGTTCGGCCTGCGGCGTGAGGGCGTAGAGGTGCATCACGGCTTGCGAGTCGCAATGCAGGTCCAGCATGATGTGGGCGTCCACCGCCAGCTGCAGCAGGCGGTTCTTCAACTCGACGGCGGGGTCGGTGGAATGCAGGGTCGTGGCGGCGTCACGCAAGGCCGCGCGCACCAGCGACTCATTCGCCGCGGCGTTGTCGCCCAGGCGGCCCTCCAGCGCGGCAGTGGCGGCATCGGCCAGTTCCGGCACCATGCGGTTGAAGTTGATGCCGTCGCGCAGATCAAAGCGCCCCACATGCTGGCCCAGCAGGTGCTGCGACAGGCCCAGCGGGTTGGCATAGGGCACCAGCACCACCTCGCCCAGCACGCGGCCCGCGGCGTCTTCTGCGGCCAGCAGCACGCGCAGCTTCTGCGCCACCAACATCGCGGGAATCTCGTCGGCGTGCAAAGCCGACTGCAGATAGGCCTTGGGCCCACACCCGGCTTGGCCAAAGCGCAGCACCGTCAACTGGTGCTGGTGCCCCGGCGTCAGCGAGGGCAGCGCGATGTGTTCAGTGATCATGGCCGGGCGCGGCGCAGGCTCACACCGCCAGCAGGTGCGTCCGGTAGTGGATCAGTTCGTCCACGGACTCGTGGATGTCCGCCAGCGCGGTGTGCGCCTGCGCCTTCTTGAAGCCTTCCAGCGCGGCAGGCTTCCAGCGCCGAGCCAGTTCCTTGAGCGTGCTGACGTCCAGGTTGCGGTAGTGGAAGAAGGCTTCCAGCTTGGGCATGGTCCGCGCCAGGAAGCG
>JANOAM010000367.1:0-2312 GCA_031411215.1 Betaproteobacteria bacterium | reverse complement strand
GAATACCAGCGGTCCAGCGGCCGGAAGACTTCCATCTGCACCGTGCTGCCGGCAAACAGCGCACGCACCGCGGCCATGGACCTGATGGAGCCGAAGCCGTCCACCACCAGGTGCACGGCCACCCCGCGAGCAGCCGCCTCCTTGAGCGCGTCGGCCACGCGCCGCGCCGCCGGGTCGTCGTGGAAGATGTAGGTGGCCAGCCACACAACGTGCTGCGCGGCGGCGATGGCCTCGCACATGCGCGGAAAGAGCGCGTCGCCACCCTGCAGCAGTTCCACCTGGTTGCCGCCCACGAAACGCGGTGGCGGCACACGCGCCCAACGCTGCAGGGTGTCCTTCAGCGGCGCAGTCACTGCTGCACCCTGCGGCCTTCGGCCGGTCCCGCCAAGCGGGAATGAGCCCCTTCTGACGGCCGTGCGGGGCTCATCGCTAAGTCGGTTCCAGTTCGGCCAATAGCGGCAGGTGGTCCGACATGCGCGCCCAGGTCATGCCACGCGGCACCATGGTCATGCGGCAGCGCAGGCCACGCAGGTAGAAACGGTCCAGCGCAAACACCGGCGCGATGCTGGGGAAGGTGGCGGTGTCCATGCGCGTCTCGCCGGGGCCGACCGCACGTGTCAGACCCAGTCCCTGGAAAGGCTCGTCCAGCCGCTCGGCCCAGTCGTTGAAGTCCCCCGCCACCACCAGCGGTTCATGCGCCGGCACCTCGGACGCGATGTACTCGGCCAGCCGTTCCACCTGGCGCACGCGGCTGCGGTGCACCAGGCCGAAGTGCACGACGATGGCATGCACCAGCGTGCCGTTCCAGATCACGGGCACGTGCAGCAGGCCGCGCTGCTCGAAGCGGTGGTCGCTGACGTCGTGGTGCCCCACGTCGCCCATGGGCCAGCGCGACAGCAGCGCGTTGCCATGTTCGCCGTGGCGCGTCACGGCATTCGTGCGGTCGGCGACCTCGTAGCCTTCGGGTGCCAGGAAGTCGGCCTGGCCTTGCGTGGGCCAGCCGAAGTGCGTGCGGTCGAAACGCCGCGCCTCGCGGGTGTGGAACAGCCGCACTTCCTGCAGGAAGACCAGGTCGGCGTCAAAAGCCTCGACGGCCAGGCCGAGGTTGTGGATCTCCAGCCGCTTGCGCGGGCCCAGGCCACGCACGCCCTTGTGGATGTTGTAGGTGGCCACGCGCAGCGAACCCATGCCCGTGTAGGGCGGCATCAGCGACGACTGGAGCGTCTTCATGTTTCTGATGATGCCTTGTGCGGGAACCTCGGCAATTGCAGGATGGCTTCGGCGTTGCTGGGCGAGAAGCACCGATCGGCGGCCTCTCGCCATGGCAGCCAGACAAACGCCGTGTGTTCGCGCGGACTCAACGTCACCGGCACCTGGGCAGGCACCGTCAGGCCGAACACATGCTCGGTGTTGTGCGTGATGCCGGGTGCGTAACGGTGGCGCCAGACGGGGTAGATCTCGTAGACGTTTTCCAGCGCCCAGTCCTGCAGCACGCCTGCGGTGATGCCGGTTTCTTCGGCGACTTCGCGGCGCGCGGTTACTTCCAGGGGTTCGTCTTCGGCGTCCAGCGAGCCGGTGACACTCTGCCAGTAACCGGGTTTGTCGGCGCGTTCGATGAGCAGCACGTCCAGGGCGTGCGTGTGCACGACGACGAGCACGGAGCGGGGGATCTTGTAGCGGCGTGGATGCATGTTGGTGTGCCCAAGTATCGGCCAGGTCAGCGGCTAGACTCGTTTGCATGCCGACGCCTCGTACCTGCATGGACACCGGATGCAGCCCCTGACGCAGACCACGAACGATGGAGCCTGGCATGGCGGCTGAAGCGCATCTGGCGCAGGTCGACCTGCTGGTCGCGGGCCTGGGCCCGGGCGGCTGTGCAGCGGCCCTGGCGGCACGTGCCGAAGGGCTGCGCACGCTGGCCGTGGAGGCGCGCGGTCCGGAGGCCACCCGGGCGCAGTTGATCCTGGTGCGGCCGGGCGCGCGGGCTGCGTTGCGGCAGCTGGGCCTGCCTGACATCACCGAGGGCCGCCGCACGACGACGATCCGGCACGTCGAGAACCGCCTGCGCGCGGCGCTCACAGCCACCGCTGAAAGCGCCTCGCCCGGTTCGCCGTCGTTCGGCCTGTGCTGGCACACCAGCGTCTCCGGCCTGGACGTGGGCAGTGAACATGTGCTGGTGACGCTGTGCGACGAAGCCACAGGCGAACTGCGCCAGGTGCAGGCGCGCCACCTGATCGACGCCACCGGCGGCCGCCTGGAGGCCCTGGGCCGCCCGGAGCGCGCGCGCGTGGGGCCTAGCCACTGGGTGATCA
>JANOAM010000366.1:0-8290 GCA_031411215.1 Betaproteobacteria bacterium | reverse complement strand
TTCGGCTTCTTGGGCGTGGTGGTGTACACGCGGGTGCACACACCGCGCCGCTGCGGCGAGTTTTGCATCGCTGGCGACTTGCTCTTGATGGTTTCGGCCTGACGGCCGAAGCGCACGAGCTGGTTGATAGTTGGCATGGGTAACTTGTTCCCGTTTGAAGTTACGCTGTGGATGAATTCTTCTCCGCGCCCCTGTCCCGGCTTGCGGACTTTTTGAGCGCTGCCGCGTACGGCTGTGCTGCTGTGCACGCCGGCAGGCTTCGCCAAAGTTGGCGGAAAAGCCCTCTAGTATATTCGGCGCCAGCCATGGCAGCAAGTCAGCCCGATTCACCTGCGGCTGAAACGCCTCCCGGACCCAGCCTGTTGGTGCTGGATACCAACGTGGTGCTGGACTGGCTGGTCTTCTGCGACCCGCGCCTGGCGCTGCTGGCAGCCGCGTTGGAAGCGGGTGCCGTCACCTGGGCCGCCTGTCCGCGCATGCGCGAGGAGTTGAGCCGAACGCTGGTCTATGCCTCGCTGCAAGCCTGGAAGCCAGACAGTGAGCACACGTTCGCATGCTTCGATCGCCTGGCTGTCTTGAGCGCTGACCCACTGCCGCCCCAGGTCAGCACACTGCTGTGCAGCGACCCCGACGACCAGGTCTTCATCGAACTGGCGCTGGCACGCAACGCCACCTGGCTGCTGACCCGCGACCGCGCGCTGCTGAAACTGAAACGGCGCGCTGCCGGCCGGGGCCTGCAGATCGCGCCGCCTGAGAGCTGGGCTGCCGCCCAGCCTGCGCTCACTCAGCCATTCACTTGGCCGGCTTGACGTATTCCGAGATCACCTTCCAGCGCCCGTCCTGGATCTGCGACATGCGCGATACATCACTGCCCAGGCGCTTGGTCGCCGTGTAGGTCGCCTCGGCCGAGCCGAAGATGTCCGGCGGCACCACCATCGTGTCCATGGCCTTGATGAAGCTGTCGGTCGTCAGGTTGGCACCGGCCTTCTGTGCCGCGCGGATGAAGTTGTCGACGATCGAGTAGCCGTAGACCGAGAACACCGTCGGGTCGTCATTGAACTTGGTCTTGTACTTGTTGGCCCAGAAGCGGATCGGCTGCGAGGTGTCGTCGGTGTAGGGGTTCTGCACGGTCATGGTGGCATATAGGCCGTCCATGGGCTTGCCTCCCAGCTTGTGAATCAAGTCCGTGTACGACGCGCTGGAGCCCATGAAGACCGGGTTGAAACCGGTCTTGCGCGCCTCGCCTATGGTGCCGATCGTCTCGCGGATGATGGTGCCCAGCACCACGAAGTCGCACTCCGCCGCCTTCATCTTGGCCACCTGCGACGAGAAGTCCGTGGCGCCACGCTTGAAGCTGGTCTTCTCGACGAAATCCATGCCTATGGACTTCAGGCCGGCTTCGCCCCCGCGCAGCACCTCCAAGCCGAAGTCATCGTCCTGGTAGATGGTGCAGACCTTCTTGGCTCCCTTGTCCTTCACCAGCTTGGGCAGCGACGTGCGCATCTGGTCGTAGTACGTGGCGGCGAAGCTGTACTTGAGTTTGTGGAAGGGCTCGTACATCTCGCGCGCCGCGGTCACGGGCAGGAAGTTGATGACGTTCTTTTCGAACTGCACCGGCATGGCGGCCATGTTCTGCGCCGTGCCCAAGTGGCCCACCATCATGAAGATCTTGTCCTGGTTGACCAGCTTCTGCGCCGCCAGCACGGCCTTGCGCGGGTCGTAGGCGGAATCCTCGATCAGCAACTTCAGCTTGCGGCCGCCGACGCCGCCTTGCTCGTTGACTTCATCCACACGCAGCATCATGCCCAGGCGGATCTGCTTGCCAAACCCTGCCAAGGGGCCGGACAAATCCTGGATGGAGCCCAGCAGGATTTCGGTCTTGCTAACGCCTTGGTTCTGTGCATGCGCCAACGGCAGCGTGAATGCGGCCGCGACGGCCAGGGTGGTAAATGCGGTCTTCATGTTGCGTCTCCTTCTGGGGCAGGTTGCAGCGCGTTCAGGCGGCGCCGCGGTACATGGAATCGATCAGTGCGGCGTACTTCTTCTGCACGAAGCTGCGTTTGAGCTTCATGGTGGGGGTGAGTTCCTCGTCATCGGCGGTCAGCTGCGTTTCCAGCAGGCGGAAAGACTTGACCTGCTCCACGCGCGCAAACTTGGCATTGACCTTGTCGATCTCAGCCTGGATCAGGTCCAGCACCTCGCGCGCCTTGGTGAGGCTCGCGTAGTTGGAGAACGGCACGTCGTGTTCCTGTGCAAAGCGCTCCACGTTGTCCAGGTCGATCATGACCAGCACCGTCAGGTAAGCGCGCTTGTCGCCGATGACCACCGCGTCAGTCACATAGGGCGAAAACTTCAGTTCGTTTTCAATCTCGCTGGGTGTCACGTTCTTGCCGCCCGCCGTGATGATGATGTCCTTCATGCGGTCGGTGATGCGGAAGTAGCCGTCCTGATCCACCAGGCCGACGTCGCCGGTGTGCAGCCAACCGTCGTCGTCTATGGTCTCGGCCGTCTTGTCGGGCTGGTTCAGGTAGCCCATGAAGACGTTGGTGCCGCGGATCAGCAGTTCGCTGGTTGCCGGATCCAGCTTCACCTCGTTGAAACCGCAGGCCGGGCCGATGGAGCCGGGCTTGATGCGCGTGGCAGGCATGCCGGTGGACGCACCGCAGCTTTCCGTCTGGCCCCAGACCTCCAGCATGGGCACGCCCAACGCCAGGTACCAGCGGATCAGGTCGGGCGCGATGGGTGCCGCACCGGTCACCAGGAAGCGCGCGCGGTGGATGCCGATCAGGCGCCGCACGTTGTCCAGCGCCAGCCAGCGCGCCAGCGTGAAGCGCAACTTCAGACCTGCCGGCACCGGCTTGCCATCCAGCACCAACTGCGCCACCTGCTGGCCCACACCGATGGCCCAGGCGTACACCGCCTGCTGGAACTTGCCCGATTCCTTCAGCGTGATCATCACGGCGGAATAGAACTTCTCCCACACCCGCGGCACGGCGGTGAACACGGTGGGCGCGATCTCGCGCACGTTCTCAGGCACGGTGTCGGGGTTCTCGACGAAGTTCAGCACCGAGCCCGTGTACAGCGCGAAGTACTCGCCGCCCACACGCTCGGCCACATGGCACAGCGGCAGGAAGCACATGCGCTCGTCGTGTTCGTCCTGCGCGATCAGCGTGTTGTAGCCACGCACGGTGTGCAGCAGGCCGCGGTGGCTGTGCATGGCGCCTTTGGGGCGGCCTGTGGTGCCTGAGGTGTAGATCAGGATGGCCAGGTCTTCGGGCTTCGCCGCGCGGGCGCGGGACTCGAACTCGCCCGGGTGCGCGCGGTCATAGGCGGCGCCCTGTTCGCGCAGTTCGGCCAAGCTCATGACCATGGGGTCGTGGAAGCGGCGCAGGCCTTCGGTGTCGAAGACCACGATGCGGCGCAGCTTCGGCAACTCACCTCGCACCTGCAGCGCCTTGTCCAACTGCTCGTCGTCTTCGACGAACAAGATCGACGTGGCCGAGTCCGCGCAAAGGTACTGCACCTGCGAAGCCGCGTCGGTCGGGTAGATGCCATTGGACACACCACCCGCGCACAGCACACCCAGGTCTGCCAGCACCCAGTCCACCACCGTGTTCGACAGGATGGATGCGCAGTCGCCCTTCACGAAACCCAGCGACACCAGGCCCATGCTGACTTCACGCACGGCCTGCAGTGTCTGGGCCCAGGTCCATTCCTGCCAGATGCCCAGCTGCTTTTCGCGCATCCACACCCGGCCCGCACGCTGCGCGGCGGCATTGAGGAAGAGCTCGGGCAAGGTGTCGCCCGGCACCACGACATCATTGCGCGGCTGGATGCGGCTGGGGTCCCAGAGGTTGCTCATGCTCAGCGCCAGGTTTTCTTCTTCTTCCAGCGCCGCTCATCACGGGCGCCGGCTTCCTTCATGCCCAGGTAGAACTCCTTGATGTCGTCCTTCTCGCGCAGGCGCTCGCACGTGTCTTCCATGACGATGCGACCGTTCTCCAGCACGTAGCCGAAGTCCGCCGCGTTGAGCGCCATGTTGGCGTTCTGCTCCACCAGCAGGAAGGTGGTGCCGCGTTCGCGGTTGATGCGCACGACGATCTCGAAGATCTCCTTGGTCAGCTTGGGGCTCAAGCCCAGGCTGGGCTCGTCGAGCAGGATCAGCGCGGGTGCAGCCATCAGCGCGCGGCTGATGGACAGCATTTGCTGCTGGCCACCGGACAGCAGGCCAGCATCTTGCCGTTCACGTTCACGCAGGATGGGGAAGTAGCCGAACACCATCTCCATGTCGCGCGCCACCGCGTCGCGGTCGCTGCGTGTGTAGGCGCCCATCAGCAGGTTGTCGTGCACGGACAGCAACGGGAAGACCTCGCGGCCTTCGGGCACATGCGACAAGCCCTGGCGCACGATGAAAGCCGGGTCGCGCGCGGTGATGTCCGTGCCCTTGAACTCCACCGTGCCCTTGCGCGGGTCCAGGATGCCGGAGATGGTCTTCAGGATGGTCGTCTTGCCCGCGCCGTTGCTGCCCAGCACCGTGACGATGCTGCCGGCAGGCACCTGCAGACTCACGCCGCGTATGGCGCGGATGGGGCCGTAAGCGCTTTCGACGTTGCTGAGCTTGAGCACGGGCTGGGCGCCACTCAAGGACTGGTCCGTCATGCGCGGGCCCTCCGCAGCGACGTGGCGTCATCGGCCGTGCCCAGGTAGGCCTCGATCACGCCGGGATGCGCCTGCACCTCGGCCGGCGTGCCCAGCGCCAGCACCTCGCCCTGGTTCATGGCCAGCACGCGGTCGGACACGCGCGACACCAGCGTCATGTCGTGCTCCACCATCAGCACCGTGATGCCCAGGTCCTTCTGGATGTCTTCTATCCAGAAGGCCATGTCGCCGGTCTCTTCCACGTTGAGGCCGGAGGACGGCTCATCCAGCAGCAGCAGCTTCGGTTCTGTCGCCAGCGCTCGCGCCAGTTCGACCACCTTGCGCACGCCGTAGGGCAGCCCTGCGACCAGCGTGTCGCGGTAGTGCTGCAGGTCCAGGAATTCGATGACCTCTTCCACCTTCAGGCGCGTCTGGCGTTCGGCCTCGCGCACGCTGGGCAGGAACAGCATCTCAGCCCAGACGCGGCGCGGATGACGGATGTGGCGGCCAATCAGCAGGTTCTGCAGCACGGTGGCGTGCTCGAACAACTCGATGTTCTGGAAGGTGCGCGCGATGCCCAGCGGCGCCACGCGGTGCGGCGGTACCGCCGCCAGCGGCTGGCCTTCGAACAACAGGTCCCCGGCCGTGGGCGTGTAGATGCGGCTGATCAAGTTGAACACCGTCGTCTTGCCGGCACCGTTGGGGCCGATCAGCGTGAAGACCTCGCCCCGCCGCACGTCAAAGCTCACGTTGTTGACGGCCAGCACACCACCAAAGCGCACCTGCAGGCCGCGGGCTTGCAGCAGCATGTCGTCACTGGATGCGGCGGCTGCGCTCATTTGAGGCGATCGGACTTCTGGAAGGCCTTCTGCCGCTTGAACAAACCCTTGCGGTAGAACGGGAACAGCTGGAACCAGGTGCGCACCTTCAGCCAGCGGCCGTACAGGCCCATGGGCTCAAACAGCACGAAGGCGATCAGCACGACTCCGTAGATCACGGCCTTCAGACCCGGCGCCTGGCCCACGGCGTCCGGCAGGTAGTCCTTCAGCGCCGAGATGGCCTGTGGCATGCCGATGAGAAAGATCGCCCCCAGGAAAGCGCCATGCACGCTGCCCAGGCCGCCGATCACCACCATCAGCAACAGGTCGATGCTCTGCACGATGTTGAACTGGTCCGGCGACAGGAAGCGGATGGCATGCGCGTACAGCGCGCCGCCGATGCCCGCCATGGCGGCCGAAATGGCAAAGGACAGCGTCTTGTACGACGCCAGGTGGATGCCCATGCTCTGCGCCGAGATCTCGCTGTCGCGGATGGCGACAAAGGCGCGCCCCGTCGGGCTGCGCAGCAGGTTCAGCACAACCAGCGTGCAGGCCACGGTCAACACCAGGCACACGAAGTAGAACTTCACGTCGCTGTCGGCCTGCCAGCCAAAGGCCTGCAGCGTGCCCACCGCCATGCCGGCGTTGCCACCGGTGACACTCTCCCAGCGAGCCAGCGCTTCTTCGACGATGAAGCCGAAGGACAGCGTGGCAATGCCCAGGTAGATGCCCTTCACCCGCAGCGCCGGCAAGCCCACCACGGCGCCCACCAGCGCCGACAAGGCGGCAGCCGCCGCCATCGACACCGGGAACGGCCAACCCTTGGCCGCCAGCACCGCCTGTGTGTAGGCGCCCACGCCCAGAAAGGCCGCGTGGCCGATGGAGAACAGGCCCGTGAAGCCCGCCAGCAGCATCAGCCCCAAGCCCACGATGCTGTAGATCAGCACAAAGGTCAGCTGCGCCAGACCATAACTCTCCAACCACCAGGGCGCCGTCAGCAGCAGGGCCATCAAGACGCCGTACCAGAGCTGATGACCGCCGTGTTTGACCAGGCGGATGTCCTGGTCATAGCGGGTCTTGAAGATGAAGCGCATGGGTCAACCGCCGCCGGGCCGCCCCAAGGCGGTTGAGCGCCCCCTTGGGGGGCAGCGAAGGCGCGAAGCGACAAGCTTGGGGGCCATGCCTACACCTTCTTGCGCAGGTTGGGGCCGAACAGGCCGTTCGGCTTGAGCATCAGCATCAAGAGCACCACCACATAGGCCGCCACGTCCTTGACACCTTCGGGCAGGTAGAAGCCGGCGAAGGCCTCCACCAGGCCGATGATCAATCCGCCGACGATGGCGCCGGGCAGGCTGCCAAAGCCGCCCACCACCGCTGCCGGGAAGGCCTTCAGACCAATGAGCCCCATGTTGGCGTGCACAAAGGTCACAGGCGCCAGCAGCAGCCCCGCAATGGCTGCCACGGCCGACGCCAGGGCCCACACCAGCCCGTTGAGCCGCTGCACCGGAATGCCCATGTAGTAGGCCGCCAGCTGGTTCTGCGACGAGGCCTGCATGGCCACGCCCACCTTGCTGTAGCGGAACAGCGCATAGAGGCCGCCGCACAGCAACGCGGTGGACGAGATGATGACCAGGTGAGACGCGTCGATCACCAGGCGTCCCAGGATCCAGGACTCACCGGCGTAGGGCACCGGCAGCGTGTGCGTGTCGGTACCCAGGCTCGGGATCATGGTGATCAGGCCGCGCACCACGTAGCTGATGCCGATGGTCAGCATCACGATGGAAAAGGCCGGTTGCCCCAGGATGGGCCGTATCACCAGCCGTTCTACCGACCAGCCGAACAGGCCCATGGCCGCAATGCTGCACGGCACCGCCAGCCAGTACGGAAAGCCCAGCAGCCTCAACAGCGCCAGGCCGCAGAACGCGCCCAGCATCATCAACTCACCCTGGGCGAAGCTGACGGTTTCCGTGGCCTTGTAGATGAGCACGAAGCCCAGGGCGATGAGGCCGTAGATGCAGCCTTGGGCTGCACCACTGATCGCAAGCTGCAGCAGCTGCAAAGACGTTCCCGTGAAGTGCGCGTGGACGGATGCTAGACGGCACCCCGCACCACAGGCATCAGGGAAAGGCTGTAAGGCGCGGCCCAGGGTCCCGCAGGTGACACACCTGAGTCGCGCATGAAAAAGGGCGGCTCGCGCCGCCCTTCCAATGCCCCGCCGGTAAACCCGGCGGGTTCAGTCGCCTGACCTACTCGCCAACAGGCGTGTGGCCCGCGTCAGCGTCGACCTGGGCCATCTGCACAGCTGCCAGTTCTTCGGCTTCCTGCAGGGCGATGGAACGCCGCTCGGTCTCGTCCATCTCTTCCTTGGCTTTGCGGGCCAGGTGGAAGGCCATGCCGGTGCCGGCAGGGATCAAGCGGCCGACAATCACGTTTTCCTTCAGGCCACGCAACTCGTCGCGCTTGCCCATGATGGCAGCCTCGGTGAGCACGCGGGTGGTTTCCTGGAAGGACGCCGCCGAGATGAAGCTGTCGGTGGACAGCGACGCCTTGGTGATGCCCAGCAGCACGTCGGCGTGCGTCGCGGGGATCTTGCCCGCGGCGCGCAGCGCATCGTTGGTGTCCAGCAACTCCGAACGTTCGATCTGTTCGCCGTTGATGTACTTGCTGTCGCCGGTGTTGGTGATCTGCACACGGCGCAGCATCTGGCGAACGATCACCTCGATGTGCTTGTCGTTGATCTTCACGCCCTGCAGACGGTACACGTCCTGCACCTCGTCCACGATGTAGCGCGCCAGTTCCTCGATGCCCAGCAGGCGCAGGATGTCCTGCGGGTC
>JANOAM010000365.1:0-5439 GCA_031411215.1 Betaproteobacteria bacterium | reverse complement strand
CATGGCCAACGCCTGGGGCCTGCGCGGCAACCGCAGCGGTCTCTTCGACAGCGGCGGCTTTGACAACATCAACAGCATCACCTGGTCGGTGTCGCCACGGGTCAACGAGGCGCTGCTGGACGACAACCAGCGCTGGTGGGGTGTGAAGAACCGCAGCACCAACGAACTCAGCTGGGCGCAGTACGCCGCCGCCTTCAGCGACGTGGACAGCGACACGGAGTGGTGGGACCCCACCGACTGGCTGGCCGCGCTGTTCTACGAAGCGGCGGTGAAGGGCCTGGCCAAGGGCGGCAATTGCTTTGGCATGTCGCTGGAAGCCATCGACAGCACCAAACACCGCAGCATCCTGCGCTTGCCGCTGGACCGCTTCACGGACTGGGAATCCGTGCGCGGCGAATTCAATATCAAGCACCAGTACCAGGTGGGCGCGCCGGCCATCTGGTGGTTCGTCGGCCAGTTCCTGTCCGGCAACACGCACGACCCGGTGGATGTGTTCCGCGCCACGCGCGACGCCCACGCCCACGGCATGGACCCGGTGCTGTGCATTGCGCAGAACTACGACTTCAGCGGCGCGCCCCACTGCATCCTGCCGGTGGCCTGGGACGACAGCAGCAAGCCCTGGAAGCTGTGGGTGCACGACCCCAACTTCCCGTCACCGCAAAGCCCGGCGCTGCGCGCGGTGCTGGTGGACCCGGATGCCAACACCTTCAGCTACAGCGGCGGCAGCAGCTATGCGGGTGGCGCGTGGTCGGGTGGGCGCATGCACTACATGCCGTACTCGGTGCTGTGCGAACAGCCGCGCACACCCATCTTCGAAGCGCTGATGCTGCTGTTGAGCGGCGCCATCCTGATCGTCGGCTCCGACGGCGAAACCCTGAGCCTGACGGACGAGAACGGCGTCGACCTGGACGCCTTCGGTGCCGACGCGGTGGCGCGGCTGAAGGCGGGGCAATCGGTCGCCAACAAGTTTGTCTCGTTCAAGGGCTTTGACGCCCACACCGAGCTCTGCGCGGTGGAGCGCACGGGCGACAAGCCGGTCACGCAGGTCGTCGACAAACCACGCCGCCCGCACGGCATGGTGCCGGCCGAGGTGCACCTGCGGTCGCAACCCAAGCGGGTGTCGCGCTACACGCCGCCGGACCGCCGCACGGGCACCGACTGGACGCGCCTGACGCTGCGCGAGTACCTGTGCCAATGGGCGCCGGCACGCATACGACGCGCCGTGGAGGCCAACACGGCGTACGTGGCTGCCAACGAAGGGCGGCTGATGATCCACCTGCTGCAGGCAGCACCTGCGAAGCTGGCGGGTGCTGCGCTGAACGACAACGCGCTGTCCCACGCGATGCTCTCCAACGCTGCCAGCAGCCGTGTCTCCGCAGCGGGGCTGGCGTCGCTGGGTACCGCGTTCCAGTCGTCCAGCAACTTCATCCACACCCTGCGCGGGCTGCGCCGTGGCGAGATGCGCTACGCCTTCAAACAGGGCCTGACGGAAGTGATGATCAGCGGCGAGGCCCTGGCCGGCGACCTGCACACGCTGCAGGTGCGCGACTTGGGCACGCACACCAACACCGTGAAGCTGCTGTCCAGCCGCGACAAGGTCTTGAGCCTGGTGGTGCACAGCCGCATCGGCGTCGGCCGCGACCAGCTGCGCCTGCAGCTGGACGGGCTGGCCATCAGCGCCGGGCAGGAGATGAGCCTCAACATCAAGCCGGGGCTGGGTGGTGTGGACATCGTCAGCGGCGGCAAGCTCAGCGCGCAGGCGACGCTGGAACTGGTGAAGAAGGGCGTGCGCTACAGCGGCAAGTTCGCGCTGGCCTCGGAACAGGGCCTGCGGGTGCTGCCGTCCACCTTCCTGACCAACAAGGCGCTGAAGGTGGCGCAGATCGACCGGCTGTTCGGGGACTCGCTGAAGACGATGCTGGTCAAGAGCGTCTGAGCGGGCTTTTGAACACCCGCGGTACCGCCAGCGCCGCCAGGGCCAGCAGGCTGAAGGCGGCGCCCGCGTGGAAGGTGGCTGCGGCGCCGAGCAGGTCCCACAGCAGTCCAGCCACGCCGCTGGCCACCAGCAGCGCCACGCCGCTGACAAGGTTGAAGAAGCCGAAGGCCGTGCCGCGCAGGTCGGCCGGTGCGGTGTCGGCCACCATCGCTGCCAGCAGGCCCTGCGTCATGCCCATGTGCACGCCCCACAGCGCCACGCCCAGCAGCAACACCGGCCAGGCCGTGCTGCTGGCCAGCACCAGGTCCGCGGCCACCAGCACCACCAGGCCCCAGGCGAGCAGCGTGCGGTGGTCCATGCGGTCGGACAACTTGCCGAAGGGGTAGGCGCTGGCGGCGTAGACGATGTTCATGGCCACCATCACCAGCGGCACCCAGGCCGTGGCCATGCCACTCTGCTGGGCGCGCAGCACCAGGAAGGCTTCGCTGAAGCGGGCCAGCGTGAACACGGCGCCCAGCGACACCACGGCCCAGTAGGGGCGGGACAGCCGCGCCAAGTTGACGCGCGTGATGGGGTTCGTTCGCGGTGTGCCGGCCGGCCTTTCGGGTTCGCGCACACCCACCAGCAAGAGCAGCACGGCCAGCACACCGGGCACCACGGCCACCCAGAAGACGGCGCGGAAGTCGTTGGCCCACAACAGCATCAAGGCCACCGCCAGCAGCGGGCCCAGGAAGGCGCCGACCGTGTCCAGCGATTGCCGCAGGCCAAAGGCCGCGCCGCGCAAGTGGGGTGGAGCGATGTCGGCCACCAGCGCGTCCCGCGGCGCGCCGCGCACACCCTTGCCGATGCGGTCCAGCAAACGCGCGGTCAGCACCAGCCCGGTGGTGGAGGCGATGGCAAACAGCGGTTTGGTGGCCGCGCCCAGCCCGTAGCCAAACAGCGCCAGGCCCTTTCGCTTGCCCAGTGCGTCGCTCAGCGCACCCGAGAACACCTTGACGATCAACGCCGTGGCCTCGGCCGCGCCTTCGATCAAGCCAATGGTCAGCGCGCTGGCGCCCAGCGTCAGCATGAACAGGGGCAAGAGGCTGTGGACATCTCGGACGAGATGTCCATCAGCAGGCTCACAAAGCCCAGCACCCACACGCCACGTGGCATCTGGGACAAGGTGCCTTGCGGCGCGTGTGGGTCGGTCATGACCATCGCATTGTGGCCACGGGCGCGGCGCGGTGCGGGCTGGAATCAGCCGTTGCGGCACATACTGGATGTATGTACAGTACGCCTCCGTTGAGAGGAAACCACCATGCAAAGCCCGGCCCTGCAGCAACTGAACCTGCGCCACCTGACCCGCCAGCACTTCCGCCAGCACTACCGCCAACACTGCAGCCCCCAGGCCGACCGCCTGCCGCACTGGCTGCACCGCGTTTGGGCCTGGTTCTGAGCGGTTCACCCATGAACGCTGCCGTGTCCGCCGAAGTGCTGCTGCGCCGCAGTGACGACGGCCAGGCCGCATTGCCGCTGGCCGCACCGGGCGTGCAGCGCTGGGTCTGGGAAAGCCGCTATGGGCCGATGCTGATTGAAGTCATCCGGGACCAGATCTTCGTCAACGGGCAGCGGGTGGAGCTGCACACGGAGCCTCAGGACACATCACAGCCCGTGAAGCGGCTGGCTTGAGCAGCGCCTGCTGACTCACCGGGGGCTCGGCGGCTTGGGGAAGAATGCCGCATGCCCTGCGTCACCTTCATAGACCACACCGGCGCCCGCCACGACATCCAGGCGCCGCTGAACAAGAACCTCATGCAGGTGGCCGTGGACAACGGCGTGCCCAGCATCCTGGGCGACTGCGGTGGGTGCTGCAGCTGCGCCACCTGCCACGGCTACGTGGACGAACCCTGGGCCGCGCGCCTGCCCGCCCGCTCGGACACCGAAGCCTTCCTGCTGGAGGGCGTGCCCGGCGCCCAGACCAACAGCCGGCTGTGCTGTCAGATCCGGCTGACGGCGGAGCTGGATGGCATCACCGTGCGGCTGCCCGAAACACAGATCTGACCCCGCATGCACCATCCCGACCGTCTGCTGCCCCTGCAGGGCGCTACCAATTTCCGCGACCTGGGCGGTTACATCGGCATGAACGGACGGCCCTTGCGCTGGCGCCGGCTCTTCCGTTCCGACCACCTGGGCGGACTGACACCCGAAGACCACGGCAGCCTGGCCCGCCTGGGCATCACGCGGTCCTTCGACTTCCGTGGCCTGCAAGAGCGCGCGGCCGACCCATATGACGTGCCTGGCCTCCAGCAGCATTCGCTGGCCATAGAGCCCACCGTGGCGCAACACATGCACACGCTGGCAGGCGCCGGCCTGCCGCTGACACCGGCCCGCATGGAAGGGCTGATGCAGGACCTCTACCGCCGCCTGGTCGACGACAACGCCCCGCTCTTTGCCGACTGGTTCGGCCACCTGCTGGACGACAACTCACCGCTGGTCTTCCACTGCACGGCCGGCAAGGACCGCACGGGCATCGCGGCCGCGCTGCTGCTGCGTGCGCTGGGCGTGGCGCCGGCCGTGGTGGAACAGGACTACCTGCTCACCAACCTGCACTACCGGCGCGTGCACGCGCCCGACGCGCGCATTCCCCAAGACGCACTGGCCGTGCTGTGGAGCGTGCGCTCAAGCTTCCTGCAGACCGCGCTGACCAGCATCGACGAAGACCACGGCGGTCTGGAACCCTACCTGGCACAGCGCATGAAACTGAACCCGGCCGCGCGCGCCAGACTGGTCACGCTGTACCTCGAAGATTGAGCCGGAGCTAACGCCCCATCTGCACGGTCAGCCCATAACGCCGATAAGCCGCGCGCCGCACGTCGTTGCTGACATTGGCGCGGGCCACGGCCAGCGGGCTGCGCGGGTCGGCTGGCCACAGCTGCACCACAAAACGCGGGTTGCGGTCCAGCAAACGCTTGGCGGCTTCACGCGCGGCCTGGGCATTGCCTTCCCAGTGCGCGCGCTCCACATCCAGCAGCGTGGTGGCTTCGGTCTGGCCGCGGGAGATGAACCACAGCAAAGCGCGGTCCTTGAACGAACTGGGCGCGGCCAGGGCCTGCGGCGGCGCCAGCTTGGCCACCTGCGCGCGCTGCCAGTCCGGGCGCTGGGCGGCTTCGGCCACCCACAGGCCAAAGCGGCGCAGCGGCTCGGCAGGGGTCTGGCCAGGGCTGCGCGCCACGTCCAGCAGTGGCAGGGTCGTGTCCAGCGCCGTCAGCGCTGCTTCGGTCCACCGGCAGCCAGTGCGGTGTCCACCAGCAGCTTGGCGCTGGCCACCAGCAGCGCGGTGTCGCCACGGGGCACGGCGCGGTCGAAGACAGCATTGGCCAGGGCCAGGGCTTGGTCGCGCCGGCCGGCCGCCAACAACAGGTCTACCTTGTGCGCCTGCAGCGGCGTCAGGTCCTGCGGCCGCGCCGTGTCGCCGGCCTGGGCCAGGGCCTTGTCGACCGTCTCGGCCGGCGCCGGCTGGG
>JANOAM010000364.1:0-13763 GCA_031411215.1 Betaproteobacteria bacterium | reverse complement strand
CAACAAGGACGAACTGCGGGCGCTGGCGCGCGACATGCAGATCATCTTCCAGGACCCCTACGCCAGCCTCAACCCGCGCATGACGGTGAGCGCCATCGTGGGCGAGGCGCTGACCATCCACAAGCTGACCAGCAACGCCCGCGAATACGAAGACCGCATCGTGCAGTTGCTGGAAACCGTGGGTTTGAATGCCGACCACATGCGGCGTTATCCGCATGAGTTTTCGGGCGGCCAGCGCCAGCGCATCGGCATTGCACGCGCTTTGGCCGTCAGCCCCAAGCTGATCGTTTGCGACGAAGCCGTCAGCGCGCTGGACGTGTCCATCCAGGCCCAGGTGATCAACCTGCTGGAAGACCTGCGCAGCGAATTCAAGCTGAGCTACATCTTCATCGCGCACGACTTGAGCGTGGTCGAACACATCAGCCACCGCGTGGCCGTGATGTACCTGGGCCGCATCGTGGAAATCGCGCCGGCCAAGGCGCTGTATACCGAGCCCAAGCACCCGTACACCGAAGCACTGCTGTCGGCCGTGCCCATCCCCGACCCACAGGTCAAGCGCAAGCGCGTGCCGCTGCAGGGCGACGTGCCCAGCCCCATCCACCCGCCCAGCGGTTGCCACTTCCACACCCGCTGCCCCATCGCGCAGAAAGGCCTGTGCGACGTGGAGAAACCGGTGTTGAAGCCGGCCGGCGCGGACGGGCACTTCGTGGCCTGCCATCTCCGCGGCTGAACACGATCGGAACGAACGCCACCTTCACGCTGCACTGGTCCCGTGTACCCCACCCGCCGTCAGACCCCGTGCCGGGCGTGCAGGTGCATGCGCTCTGGCCCTCGCCCGTGAACCCGGATGTCTGTTTCGCCGAAGCCGGCTTCACCGACTTCGGTGACGCCGACCGCGAATGGGACGTGCAGGCCGACGCCCTGCTTCGGCGTGTGCTGGACTCGATGGCCACGCACTTCGGCGCGGCGCAGCTGCGCCACAGTCCGCTGATGAAAACCCCGCCCTGGCACCGGCGGCTGTTTGCCAGGCCGGCGGCGTTGCCCCTGCACGAACAGCTGGCATTGCCCATGCAATGGGACTCGCTGCCGCCGGCCGACATCCGCTTCGGCAGCAGCGGTGCGCGCATCCGTGCGGGTGCCGGTCACCTGCTGATGTGGATCGACTGGCCTTCGCAGGCGCCGCTGCGCTTTGAGGCCTTTGTGCACGGCCTGGCGGCCGGTGCGCCCGTCATGCAGACGGATCTGAAGTGGGGCGCGTTGTGGCCCCACGGAGGTCACTGACGGGGGTCGCTCAGCCGCGGTGACCCAGCAGCCGCGCGGGCAGCATCAGCAGCGCGCGGGCCAGTGCAAACATCGCGCTGAGCACGACGCCCAGCAAGCGGAAGGGCAGTGACAGCAGCCACACCACCGGCGCCAGCAGCAGGACCAGCAGCGCGATGGGCCAGCTGATCACCAGCAACAGGCACCAGCCGACCAGCAGCAGTGCGTTCATGGTTCGGTGGCCGGGTTCAGGCGCGGGAGGACGTGGTCTGTGCCAGCTGCGCTGCGTGTGCGTCGGGCTGCGCCAGCTGGTCAACGGCACCCAGCAAGGCCATGGTCATCACGGCTGCCAGGCAGAAGGAAACGGTGCGGTGGAAGACGTTGCGTTGCATGGTGGGCTCCTGGTACGTTTGAAGATGCAATGGCTGGATCTTCGGCATGCAAGGCCCGCGGCGCGAGTGCGGTGCGACAGATGGCGACTCAGCCGGGCTGAAGCGCGCGGATGCGCGATCAGGCGTTCCGTCAGACGCCTTGCACCCGTGTCAGGCTGCTGTGTGCGGGCGGCGCGGGCCAGCTCCGGGCCGTCAGCGGCACCCTGCCCGGTTGCAGATGGACCAGCGCATTGATCCAGCCGCCGTGCGACACCAGCAGGCATGGCGCATCACCCGCCTGGGCCTGGACAAAGGCCTGCACGCGCGCCCACAGTTGGTCCAGGCTCTCACCACCGCCCGGCGCGTGGTGCAGCAGGTCCTGTTGCCAGGCATCGACCTCGGCCCAGGACACATCGGCCCAGCGCTGCCCGTCCCAGCGGCCGAAGTCCAGTTCCCGCAGGCGCGCATCCACGACCACGCGCCAGCCCCAGCGCCGCAGCCAGCGGCCCACGTCGCGTGACCGCTGCAAGGGTGAAACCTGCACCACCCGCGGCAGGCCGTGCAGCCGCGCCGCCTGGCGGATGCGGTGCGCCAGCCGCCTGGCCTTGCGCGGGTCCACGGCCAGGTCGGTGCGGCCGATGCAGCGCCCTGCTGCGCCCTGCGCCCGCGGATGGCGCCAGCACCAAAGTTCGGTCATCGGCACTAGCCCGCGGCCAGTGCGGCCAGCACAGCCAGGTACACGACCAGTTCGCTGAACTGCTGCGTGGCGCCCAGCGTGTCGCCGGTGAAGCCGCCCAGGCGCCGGTGCAGCCAGCGCGCCATCCACAGGCCCACGGCCAACACCGCCACCGCTGCCACGGCCAGTGCGGCGGCGTGGATGAACACGGCCGCGGCCACGCCGGCCACCACGGCCCACATCAGCGCCACGGCCAGGCCCAGGCCGTCCAGCTGCTGCGCCAGGGGTTTGGCCTTGGCGTGTTCGACATCGCCTGCATAGGGCAGCAGGCGCAGCAGCAGCACCGCAGCGGCGCGCGACCAGACGTGCGCCAGCGGCAGGGCCATCAGCGCGGCCAGCAGGTCGCGCGTGGCCAGGCCGTGCAGCGCGGCGGCCTTCATCGCCAGCACGAAGAACAGGCCCAGCACGCCGTAGCTGCCCAGGCGCGAGTCTTTCATGATTTCCAGCGCGCGGTCCCGGCTGACCGCGCCGCCCAGGCCGTCGCAGGTGTCGGCCAGGCCGTCTTCATGAAAGCCGCCCGTCATCCACACCGTGGCCGCCATGCTCAACAGCACCGCCACCCAGGCCGGCCAGACATGGGCCGCGGCCCACAGCACCAAGGCGCCGGCACTGCCCACCAGCAGGCCCACGCCGGGGAAGTGGCGCGCGCTGGCCTGCAGCCATTCCGGCTGGAAGCCGACCGCCGCGGGCACCGGCACGCGGGTCAGGAACTGCAGCGCGACCAGGAACAGGCGCAGTTCATGCCACATGGATCTCAGCCTTCCGTGCGCTCGCTGACGCCGGCCGATGCAAAGCTGGCCATTTCCGCCAGCAGCCTTTCGGCCGATTGCAGCAGCGGCCAGGCCAGTGCCGCACCCGAACCTTCACCCAGCCGCAGGCCCAGGTCCAGCAACGGCTGCACGCCCATGAGCTGCAACCAGCGGGCGTGGCCGCTTTCTGCGGACGCATGGGCGAAGACGCAGCGTTGCAGCACCAGCGGCTGCAACGCGGCTGCCACCGCCACCGCGGCCGTGGTGATGAAACCATCGACCAGCACGATGCGCTGCTCTTGCGCCGCCGCCAGCACCGCGCCCACCATGGTGGCGATCTCCAGCCCGCCCAGCGCCGCCAGCACGTCCAGTGGTGCCTGCACGCCGGCATGGCGCGCCAGCGCCTGTTCCAGCACCCGCTGCTTGTGCGCCAGGCCGGCGTCGTCCAGACCCGTGCCGCGGCCCACACATTGCGCCAGCGGCAGGCCGGTGAGCCGGCTCATCAGCAGCGCGGCGGCCGAGGTGTTGCCGATGCCCATCTCGCCCAGCAGCAGCACGTTGCCGGGCAAGGACTGCAGCAGTTCACGGCCATTGCGCATGGCGGCTTCGCACTCCGCGGGACTCATGGCCGGTTCCCGGCTTGCGTCTGCACTGCCCTGGCGCAGCTTGGCCCGCACCATGCCCGGCGCGGCGGGCAGGTCCGAAGCCACACCGCAGTCCACCACCGTGAGCGTCAGCCCATGCTGGCGCGCCAGCACCGACACCGCGGCGCCACCGGCCAGCATGTTGGCCACCATCTGCACCGTCACCGCCTGCGGGTAGGCCGACACACCCTGCGCGGCGATGCCATGGTCGGCCGCGAACACCACCAGTTGCGGGTCATGCAGGCGCGCTTCGTCGCTGCCCAGCACCAGTGCCAACTGCAGCATCAGCGCTTCCAGGCGGCCCAGCGCGCCCAGCGGTTTGGTGAGCTGGTCGATGCGCCGCTGCACGCTTTGCATGCGGGCGGGGTCGTGAAGGTCGTTCATGTGGTGGCGGCCCAATCGGCCATCAGGCGATGCAGCTGCTCCAGGCCGTCGGACAGTGCCGCAGGCCCGGGTTGCAGGATGTCGCAGGACTTGATCTCATGCACACGGCCCGACCGCACCGCCGGCACCTGCGCCCAGCCGGGTCGCGCAGCCACTTTCTCGGGCCTGAACTTCTTGCCGCACCAGGAACCCACGATCAGGTCGGGCGCGCGGCGCACGGGTTCCAGCGCATCGGCAATCACGCGGTCGCGGCCCAGGCTCATGACGGCGCGTTCAGGGAACACGTCGTCGCCGCCGGCCGTGGTGATCAGCTCGCTGACCCACTGGATGGCACTGATCATCGGGTCGTCCCATTCCTCGAAGTACACACGCGGCCGGCGCGGCCAGGTGGCGGCCACGGCGGCGATCTCTGCATGGCGCACCTGGCACTGCGCGATCCAGGTTTCGGCGCGCACTTGTGCACCCACCAGGCCGGCCACCAGGCGCAGCGTGTCGAAGATCTGCGCCACGCTGCGCTGGTTGGTGATGAACACGTTCAGCCCGGCGCGTATCAGCTTGTCGGCCAGTGCCGCCTGCATGTCGGAAAAGCCGATCACCAGGTCGGGCTGCAGGGCCACGATCTGGTCGATCTTGCCGTCCAGGAATGCGCTGACACGGGGCTTTTCCTGGCGCGCGCGGCGCGGCCGCACGGTGTAGCCGCTGATGCCGACGATGCGGTCCTGCTCGCCCAGCAGGTAGAGCCACTCGGTGGTCTCTTCGGTCAGGCAGACGATGCGTTGCGGGCCAACGGGGCTTGGCGTGGGCTTTGGCAGGGACATCATGGCGGCGATTGTCCCAGCCAGCTTTGCAGCAGCGCCGGGTCCAAGTGTTCCTGCACCATGTCGGCCAAGGTGTCGAATGCGTGGCCCAGGGTCGGCACGCTGGCCCCGAACAGGGCCTTCAGCACGTCAGGCGATTCAAACAGGCCGTGCGCGTAGAAGCCCAGGACGGAACCCTGCTGCCAGCCGATGGCCTGTCCTTCAGCGTCGTGCAGCACGGCGGCGCTGGCGTCCGCCAGGGTGCGGCCGCAGCGGATCTCATAGCCCGACGCGATGACCCCCGCCAGCGCGGCCCACGGCCCCTGCGGCGCAGCGAAACACACCGGCGCGCTGCGCAGCCGTTTGTGCGGGCCGAAGTGCGTGGACAGCGGCAGCAGACCCAGGCCGGGCAGCGCTTCGACCGCTTCGCCGTCGTGCCCCTGCGGGTCACGCAGTTCGCGGCCCAGCATCTGCAGGCCACCGCAGACACCCAGCACGGCACCGCCGGCACCGGCGTGGCGCCGGATGGCGGCGTCCAGGCCCTGCGCGCACAGCCAGGCCAGGTCGCCGCTGACCTGCTTGCTGCCGGGCAGCACGATCCAGTCCACAGCCTCCGCGCCCTCCAGTTCTGCCACGCTGCGCACCCACCGCAGGCGCAGGCCGGGCACACGGGCCAGTGGCAGGAACTCGTCCAGGTTGCTGATGTGCGGCGGCGCCAGCACGGCCACACGCAGATGCACGGCGGTGGCGGAGCCGTCGGCAAGGAACGGGCGCTCGTCGAACAGGCCATCTTCTTCCGGCAGGCCATGGTCACGCCGCAGCGGCAGTACACCGGCCAGCGGCACACCGGTCAACTGCTGCAACTGCTGCGGGCCGGGCGCCAACAAGGCCGCATCCCCGCGGAAGCGGTTGAAGACAAAACCCTGCAGCAGGCCGCGCAGGTCGTCGGGCAACAAAGCCCAGGTGCCGTAGCAGTGGGCGAAGGAGCCCCCGCGGTCGATGTCGCTGACCAGCAGCGCAGCGGTGGGGCCGGCGGCCTGCGCCCAGCGAGCGGTGTGCAGGTTGACGTAGTCCTGCGGCGCCAGATTGATCTCGGCTGGCGAACCGGCACCTTCCACCACGACCAGGTCAAAGCGCGCGGCCAGGCGTTCGAAGCCGGTCTTGGCTTGCACTGCCAGCAGCGCGCTGCGCTCGCGCCAGGGCAGGCGCGACAGCGTGGCGTCGGCCAGGCCGTTCAGCACCACCTGGCTGGCGGTGTCGCGTTCGGGCTTGAGCAGCACCGGGTTCATGTCGGTGTGCGGTTCCACGCCGGCCGCCAGTGCCTGGAAGTACTGGGCCGAACCGATCTCACCGAGCAGGCTGTCGTCCCCTGCACCCCGCGCCACGACCCGCGCGTTGTTGCTCATGTTCTGCGCCTTGAACGGCGCGACCCGGATACCCCGCCGAGCGGCCAGACGGCACAGGGCCGTGGCCAGCCAGCTTTTGCCCGCGCCGCTGCTGGTACCCCAGACGATGAGGGTGCGCGTCATGGCCAGACCGCCCACGGCAAACTGACCAGCAGCGCAGTCAGCAGCATCGCGACCCAGGCGACACGCGCAGTGCACTGCAAGGCCTGCGCGAAGTGCACCGCTTGCGGCGACGGCGCCGCCGCGTTCAGCGCGTACACACCCGGCTTGCGCAGCCGCACCGCGAGCCGCAGCGCCAACGCGCCCATGGGCCAGCCGCCGTTGGGCGACGGCGTCAGCCTGGCCTGGGCAGGCAGCTGCCGCCACTGCCGCACGGGTGCCAGGGCCAGCCCGGTCAGACGCGCGGGCAGCCAGGACAGCAGGTCGTCAGCGCGTGCTGCCCACTTGCCGGCCCATTCCCAGCGGCCGCGGTAGCCCCACATGGCGTCGGCGGTGTTGGCGAAGCGGTAGAGCACGGCGCCGGGCAGTCCGGCCACGGCCAGCCAGAACAGTGGCGCGACGACAGAGTCGTTGAGGTTCTCGGACAGTGTCTCCAACGCTGTCTCACGCAGTTCGGCAGCGTCCATGGCGCTCACGTCACGGCTCACCAGTCGGGCCAGGCGGGTGCGCGCGCGCTGCAGGTCCTGCGCCCCGGCCAACGCGGCGTCCACTGCGGCCGTCTCGTCACGCAACATGCGCCAGGCGAACGTGGGCTTGAGCGCCAGAGCCAGCAGGGGCACGGCCAGCCAGCCCGGCGCGGACCAGGCCAGCCGCTGCCAGGCCCAGGCGCCCACCGCGCAGACCAGCGCACCCAGGCACCAGGCGGCCGCACCCGCCACAAAGGCCGCCTTGGGCGGCAGCGTCAGCAGGCCGCGCCCCACCGGCGCCAACACCTGCCCCAGCCAGGCGACCGGGTGCAGGGCGTTGCGCGGCTCGCCCAGCAACGCGTCCCAGGCCCAGGCCAGCAGCAGCGCCGCGGGCAGTGCCCATACGGTAGACAAGTCGCTTTGAACGTTAGCCATGAGGCCCGTCATCAGTCCTCGATGCCCCGCTGTGCCGGCACCCCCGCCTTGAAGTGGTGCTTGACCAGGTGCATCTCGGTGACAGTGTCAGCCAGCGCCTGCAATTCATCAGGCGCGTCGCGGCCGGTCAGGACCACATGCACATGGGGCGGGCGTTCCCGCAAGGCCTGCAGCACAGGTTCCAGGGGCAGCCAGCCGTAGCGCAGCGGGTAGGTCACCTCGTCCAGCACGACCAGGAAGTGTTCGCCGGCGCGGATGGTGGCCTCCGCGCGCGCCCAGCCTTCACGCGCCAGCTGTGCAGAGTGCTCCAGGTCCTGGCTCTTCCAGCTGAAGCCGTCACCCAAGCCTTCTATGGGAACGCCCAGCTGTTCAAACACGCGGTGCTCGCCAAAGCGCGCGCTGGGCACTTTCATGAACTGGTAGATCTTCACTGCCTTGCCACGGCCATGTGCGCGCAGTGCCAGACCAAAGGCGGCGGTGCTCTTGCCCTTGCCATGGCCCGTGTGCACGATGACCAGACCGCGGCGCTCCCCTTCGGCCTTGGGCGGATAGCGGTTGGTGGGCGGGTTGACGATGTCCATGCGGGTGTGCTCGCTTGTTTGCTTCAGTGGCAGGCCCGGCCGGTCACAGCGACGGCACCGCCACCCAGCGCGGGCCGGCTGCGGTGTCCACGGCCTCGATGCTGAAGGCCTGGCCGAACACCGCCACCAGCGCGGCGCGCAGTGCACTGTCGGCGGGTGGGCCATCGGCCTGGATGCGGCCCTGCGCCATCACCAACACGCGGTCAGCAGCCAGGGCCAGGGTCAGGTCGTGCAGCACGGCGGCCACCGCCGCGCCGGCGCGTGCCCGGGCAGACAGGCCGCGCAGCAGCGCGCGCTGGTGCGGTGCGTCCAGGTGCGTGGTGGGTTCGTCCAGCAGCAGCACGGGTGACTCGACCGCCAAGGCCCGCGCCAGCAGCACACGCTGGCGTTCACCGCCGGAG
The DNA here is from genome assembly GCA_031411215.1 of Betaproteobacteria bacterium. Lineage (GTDB taxonomy): Bacteria > Pseudomonadota > Gammaproteobacteria > Burkholderiales > Burkholderiaceae_C > Rubrivivax. The sequence goes on along the minus strand of JANOAM010000364.1, from coordinate 5,373 downwards.
AGTTCGTTCAGGCGACGCGTGACGAAGGCCTGCGCTTCGGTTTCGACCAAGGCGCGGTCCACGGCGGCTTCGTCGGCGGTCGTCGGTGCGGCAAAGAGGCCGTGGCGTGGCAAGCGGCCCAGCCGCACCACGTCGCGCGCGGCGATGTCGCCTTCAGCTTCGCCCTGCTGCGACAGCCAGGCCAGCGCGGAGGCGCGTTCGCGCAAGGGCATGCTGGCCAGCGCGCGGCCTTGCAGCCAGACCTGGCCCTGGTCCGGTTGGCGCAGTCCCGCCAGCAGCGACAGCAGGCTGCTCTTGCCCGCGCCGTTGGGGCCCACGAGGGCGACCCACTGACCAGCGTGCAGGTCCAGGGTGACCCCATCCACCGCGGCATGCCTGCCCAGGCGCAGGTGCAGCGCCTCGGCACGCAAAGGAACAGGCCTGGCCTCGTTCACCAGGTTCCCCTGCGGCGCAGCAGCACCAGCAGGTACAGGCCACCCAACACGGCCGTCAGCACGCCCACGGGCAACTCCTGCGGCACGATCAGCGCGCGCGCCGTCACGTCAGCCGCCAAGAGCAGCAAGGCACCGGCCAACGCCGACAGCAGCAGCAGCGGGCCATGCGTCACCACCACCAGCCGGCGCACGATGTGCGGCGACACCAAGCCCACAAAGGCCACCAGCCCGGCCTGGGCCACCGCCGTGCCGGTGGCCAGGGCCATCAGCGCGACCAGCAGCAGGCGCAGCCGGGGCAGGTCCAGCCCCAGGCTGGTGGCGCTGGCCTCGCCCAGCACCAACGCGTCCAGCGCGCGTGAAAAGCCCAGCGCCAGCGGCAGCACGCCCAGCAGCACGGCAGACAGCACGGCCGCGCTGGTCCAGCCCAGAAAGGATGTCGTGCCAAGCAAGAAGATCTGCTTGCCGCGCAAGGCTTCGGGCGACGCCAGCGTCACCAGTTCACTGATGGACGACAGCACGATGCCCACCACCACGCCGGCCAGCAGCAGCACCATGGGCCTGGCCGTGCCACGGGCCAGCATCAGCGTCAGCGTCACGCCCAGCAGCGCACCCGCGAAGGCGGCACCCACCAGGCCCATGCGCATCAGCAGGTCCGCGGTGGCCAGGCCTATGCGCTGGCCCACCAGGCCACCGGCCGCCAGCACCAGCACCACGCCCAGGCCGGCGCCCGCGGCGGAACCCAGCAAGTAGGGGTCGGCCAGCGGGTTGCGGAAGAGGCCCTGCGCGATGGCGCCGGCCAGCCCCAGCAAGGCGCCGGTCAACAAGGCGCCCAGGGTGCGCGGCGCGCGGATGGACGACACCAGGTCCCACTCTTGACCCCACGCGAAGGACCAGCCTTCACTGCCTGCGGCCAAACCCAAGCTTGCCAGCAGGGCGATCAGGCCCAGCAGCAAGCCCGCCAGCGCCCACGGCGCCAGCCTGCGGGTTTCTGGGAGGCCGGCTGTTGTTGGCATGGCACGTTCGCTCACGCGTCCTCAGCGGCCACGCGGAGCGCCCGGACCACCCAAAGCCACCAGGCAGTCGGCCAGGATGTCGGCCGCCTCCGCCAGCCGCGGGCCGGGGCGCACCAGCACGTCCCAGCGTGCGCTGTCAAAGCCGCAGGTGCGTCGCTCTTGCAGGGCGTGCAGGACCTGCCAGCCGGGACGGGACGGCATCTCGGCCACGGTCTGTGCTGTGGCCATGATCAGGTCCGGCTGCGCGCGCACCACGAATTCGGGGTTGAGCTTGGGGAACGGCCCCAGCGCAGCCGGCACCACGTTGCCCAGGCCCAGGCGCGACAGCGTCTCGCCCACGAAGGACGCTTCACCCGCGGCATAGGGTGCTGAGGCCACCTCGAAGTACACCTTCTTGCCCAACCAGGCGGCGGGCACACGCGCGGCGGCGGCGCTGATGCGCTGCTGCATGGCACGCCACAGCGCCAGCCCGGCAGCCGCGTCGCCCAGGGTCTGCGCCAGCTTGCCCAGCACCCGTTCGGTGTCCTGCAGGCTCTTGGGTTCCAGCACCACCACCCGCAGGCCCAGCGCTTCCAGCCGGTCGATGGCGCGCGACGAGCCTGCGGCCAGCACCACATCCGGCTTGAGGGCCACGATGCGTTCGATCTGCGTGTCCTCCAGCCCGCCCAGCTTGGGCAGGGCCAGCACGCTGGCGGGCCAGTTGGAGTAGCGGTCGGTGCCCACCAGGCGGGCGCAGGCCTGCAGCGCGCAGACGCTTTCGGTCAGCGATGGCAGCAGGGACACGATGCGTTGCGGCGGCGCGGACAGGTCGATGCGCTGGCCACGGTCGTCCACCACCGTGACGGCTGCGTGGGCTGCAACTGCGCACAGCAGCACTGCGCACAGCACCGCGCGGATCAGGTTCATGAAGCGCGTCCTTTCACAGGCAGTTCACAGCCGGCCACCATCAGCGTCACGCGTTCGCAGCAGGCCGCCACCGCCTGGTGCAGCAGGCCGAGCGCGTCGACGAAACGGCGTGTGTCGGCTCCCAGAGGCAACACGCCCAGGCTGATCTCGTTGGACACCAGCACGACAGGGCCGCTGGCTGCGCGCAGACTGCCGCTCAATTCGTCAGTCAGCACTTGCAACTGCAAGGCGCTGGCGTGGAGGCCGGTCATGGGCATGGCCCATTGTGTGAGCCACAGGGTCAGGCAATCCACCACCAGCAGTTGGTCCGGGCGGGCCTGCGCGGCCACGGCCTCTGCCAGGCTCGCGCCATTCAGTTCCAGGCAGGCCAGCTGCGGCAGGCGCGCGGCGCGGTCGGCCTGATGGCGAGCGATGCGCGACGCCATCTCCGCATCCCCGGCCACCGCCGTGGCGATGAGCAGGGCCTGCCGCCCCGGCTGCCCCTGCTGGACCAACCAGCGTGCCGCGCGCGCCTCTGCCGCGCGTGACTTGCCGCTCTTGGCGCCGCCCAGGATCAGTTCGTGCATGGCAGGCCGCCCTCCAGCCAGTTCAGCGGAACACGACGCGCAGCGTCGCGAAGCCTTCGCGGCCGGGCTGGTTGTAGCCCCGCACCGTTTCGTAGGTCTTGTCGCCCACGTTGTTGAGCTTCAGGCCCAGCTTCAAGTCGCGCGTGATGGCCCACTCAGCCCGCAGGTCCAGCGTGCCGTAGCCGCCCAGCCGCGTGTTGTTGGCAGCATCGTCGAAGCGATGCGAAAACGCCGCCACGGTGGCCCCGGCCGACCAGGCACCCGACTGCCAGTCCGCGCCCAGGCGCAGCGCGTCCTTGGCGCGGCGCGCCAGCTGCTTGCCGAAGTTGGCATGGCCTGTGGTGGCGTTGCGCGGGTCGGTGTGGTCCACCGATGCACTCAAGTCCAGGCCCTGCCAGTGGCCTTCATAGGACAGCGTGACACCGTCAATCTCCACACGCGGCAGGTTCACCGGCTGCGGGCCGCTGCTGATGAAGCCGCGGTAGCGGTAGTCGTAGTAGGCCGCACGCAGGCTGTGCTCACCGGCTGTCCAGCGCAGGCTCAATTCGCCATGACGGCCCTGTTCGGGCAACAGGTTGGGGTTGCCGAAGCCGGGGTAGTAGAGCTGGTTGAAGCTGGGCAGGACCTGGCTGCTGCCGTAGCTGGCGCCGACGCGCCAGTTGGGCGTGAGCGCATAGCCGTAAGCCAGCGCGCCGGTGTTGATGCCGCCGAACTGCGAGTTGCGGTCGCGCCGCAGGCTGGCCTGCCAGGCATGGCCGGCGGCCGCGCCGCTGAGGCCCAGGGCGAGGCCATCGATGTCGCTCGCTCACCGTGAAGGGCGTGTCCGGCCGGCCCACGGTTTCGTGCGTGCGCTCCACCAGCGCCAGCGCCGTGCCCACCGGCGTGGCTACCGTGTTTTCCCAGCTCAGCTGGCGGCTGCGGGTCTGGATGGTGCCCAGCGAGGCGAACGCACTGGCGCTGCTGAGCGTGTTGTAGGCGTCCAGGCCTTCGGATGCGCTGACTCGCGTGGCCCAGCCGGCCAGCACCTTGCCGCGCGCCGACAAGGCCACCAGGCGGTTTTCCAGTTCCGCCTTGGCGTCCGCGCCCGGGCCGTCGTCTATGCGCGTCAGGCCCTTGGACTGCAGCGTCACCAGTTCCAGCCGCCAATCGGCCACAGGCTGCCAGCCCAGGCGCAGGCTGCCGCCGGTCTGGCGGAAGCCGTCGCGGTCGTCGTTGTAGTTGCCAAAGGGCACGTTGGGGTTGGTGGCGGAGACGCCCCTTGTGCTGGTGTGCTGCACTTGCGCCGCCAGGTCAAAGCGGCCGTCACCAAAACCCACGCCACCGGCCGCCTGGCCATACCCATGCGAACCCGCCGAGAGCTTGGCGTTGCCAGTGAGACCCTGGCCGCCCTGGCGCGTGAAGATCTGCACCACGCCACCGAAAGCGCCGTTGCCGTAGAGCGAAGACATCGGGCCGCGCACGATCTCGATGCGGTCAATGGCTTCCAGCGGCAGGTTGTCCAACGAAGGTGTGCCCAGCGTGGCCGAGCCGACGCGCACGCCGTCCACCATCAGCAGCGTGTGGCGCGCTTCCAGCCCGCGGATGAAGATCGAGCCGGTCTTGCCCAAGCCGCCGTTGCTGGCGAACTGCAGGCCCGGCTGTTGCGCCAGCACCTCCACCAGGGTGCGGCCGGTGGCACGGTCCAGCATGGCGCGGTCAATGACCGTGACCTCGGCCACCACGTCATTGATGCGCGTGGCGGTGCGCGTGGCCGTCACGGTGACGGCTTCCTGCGCCCGGGCATGAGAGACAAGGGCGCTGCCGAGGCAGGCGATGGCAGCCGACACGGCCGTGCGGCAAAGCAATTTCGAACGGATCATCAAGGTTCCCCAGCCACACACCCCGTGTGGCGCAGCATCAACAGGCGCCGGGACGGGGGGACTGGGGCAGGCGCGGCGGGTTCGCCGCCAGGGGCGCATCCACCACACCCGCACCGCCCTCCGCGACACCGGCTCTCATCACACGAGGCCGGTATCCGGGCTTGCGAGTGCTGGCAGTCGTCCCGGGGGGACGCCACCAGAGGCGGGCCGCGCCTTCCCGGGCCTCAAATGAGAAGACCCAGTGGCTGTCGTGCGGCTCACTCCTCGCTGACCGTTGCGGGGGCAGCGCCGGCATGGCAGCGGTTCTTCACCGCCGCGCACCGGCTTCCCGTTTAACCCAGGCCCCTCGATCCGGGGCTTGGGCACCTTGTGCAAGCGGGGCAGATGCTACCGCAAGGCGGGTCACGCGACCCGCTTGGCGCTGGCTTGGCGGACCCCGGCCGATATACTCGCTCTTTCCCACCACAGCACCCGCGCAGCCACGCCGGTGCTGCATGCAATGACCAAGTTCGTGTTCGTCACCGGCGGCGTGGTGTCCTCGCTAGGCAAGGGCATCGCCGCCGCGTCTCTCGCGGCCATTCTGGAGTCGCGCGGC
>JANOAM010000363.1:0-1993 GCA_031411215.1 Betaproteobacteria bacterium | reverse complement strand
CTGCGCGGCGCCTGGGAAACCGTCAACAACCGCTGGAACCAGTGGGTGCTGAACTACTCACGCGGCCAGCAGTTCGACCTGCTCAAGAACCTGGGCTTCGAATCTCCCAGCTGGCAGGACCTGGCCACGTCGCTGATCCTGATCCTGTGCGCTGGGTCACTGGCCGGTGCGGCCTGGGCCTGGTGGGACCGCCGCCGGCTGGACCCCTGGCAACGCTTGCAGCTGCGGGTGCAGCGGCTGCTGGCGCGCCTGGGTGTGGTGGTGGCCGCCCACCACGGGCCGCGTGAGCGGGCCCGCCTGCTGCGCCAGACCCTGGGTGGCGCCGCCGAGGCGGCCGCGTTGCAGCTGGACGCGCTGGACACAGCGCGCTACGGCGGCGGCGCGGAAACCTGGCGAGGGCACCGTGCCTGGTGGCGTGCGTTCCGGGCGACCACCGGCGCGCTGCAGGTGGTGTCCACCCACTAAAGGCTCAAGCGGGCGCAGCCCGCGCCGACAACGGGGTGTGGCCCGCTTCCCGGGCCGAACACCGCCGTCATGAGCCCGCCCGTCCGTCTCGCCCTGCTCGGTTTCACGCCTTTCGAGTGCGACCACATCCGCGCCATGCTAGGCCCGGGGGCGGACACGCGTGTGATCTACGTGCAGGCCGACGACCTGCGCTCCAGCAGCCTGGCCGTCGTCAACGCCGACCACGATGCCAGCGTGGCCGAGGTGCGGCGGCAACAGCGGTTGGCCACCAGCGTGATGCTGGGCAGCACGCCCTGCCCGGGCGCCGGTGCACAGCTGGGCCGCGCCTTCAACGCCGCCGTGCTGCGCCGCATGCTGGAAGCCCTGGCTCTGGCCACGCCGCCCGTGTCTCAAGGGGTTCAGCGCGTGCAGCAGGAACTGGCCCGCCTGGGTGGCAGCCGTTTTGCACGCCCGCCTGCGCCAGGCCGCGAACGGCCCACAGGCGCCATGCCCCTGATAGAAGGCCCGGCGCCTGCCACCCGCACCGTGGCCTTGGTGGTCGACGAAAGCGACATCACGCTGCGTCAGCTGTCCACTCACTTGCAGGACCAGGGCTTTGACTGGTTGCTCGCGCGCAGCGCGCCGGAAGCGCTGGAGCGCATGGTCACGCACCGGCCGCGCTGGGTGTTCATCGCCACCGGGCTGGACAGCATCGACGGCTTCCACACCTGCCGCATGGTGCAGCATGGCAACCGCCCCACCCACCTGCAGCCCCAGGTGGTGCTGGTGCTGGCCCAGGACGGCGCGGTGGACCGTTTGCGTGCCCAGCTGGCCGGGGCCGACGGCATCGTCGCGCTGCCGCTGGACGGTGGCGCCGTGCGCGCCCTGCTGAGCGAACGCTCGGCACCCTGCCCTGCATCCGACCCAGCCGTCCGGGTGGACCGCGCCCTGCCCTAGACGCCTGGAGGGACTGGCGGCCGACCATGCTGCGGATAATCGGGCCATGCCCTCACCCTCGCGGCCACGCCCGCCCAACCGCCGCAGTGTGCTGGCCACGCTGGCGGCCAGCACCTTGCCCGCCGCACCCGCCTGGGCCGCCGGGTCCGCAAAACGCAAGAAGCCCACGCCACCGGCCAACACCGCCGGCCCCGACTACAGCCACCACGAAGGCGCGCGCAGCTTTGCGGCCGAGCTGTCCGTGTCCACCGGCCTGCCCCTGCCCTGGCTGCACCAGCAGATAGCCCAGGCGCGGCGCAACGAGACCGTGCGCCGGCTGATCATGCCGCCGCCCGCAGGCACGGCCAAGAACTGGGCGGCCTACCGCGCGCGCTTCATCGAGCCACAGCGCATCGCCGCCGGCCTGGCCTTCTGGCGCGACCACGAAGCCTGGCTGCGCGAAGCCGAAGACCGCTGGGGCGTGCCGGCCGACATCGTCATCGGCATCATCGGCGTGGAGACCTTCTACGGCCGCATCACCGGCACCTTCCGCGTCATCGACGCACTGGCCACGCTGAGCTTCGACTTCCCACCGGGCCGCAAGGACCGCAGC
>JANOAM010000362.1:0-4201 GCA_031411215.1 Betaproteobacteria bacterium | reverse complement strand
GTCACCCGCGCGCCGCGTTCATGCGGCACTGCAACGAGGACATCCGTTTCGGCCAGAAGTTCCCCAAAGGCCTGGGCGCTGCGCCCGGCCAGCACGACGATGGTCATGTCCTTGGCCTGCGCGGCGGAGATCACCGTGGTGTGGCCATCGTCGGCGTCGTCTATGTACAGCAGCACATCACCCGGCAGCCCCAGCGCACGCACTTCTTGTGCAGCCCGCACCCCCAGCGCCACTGCCGCCAGTGGCGGGCGCTCACGTTCAAAACGGCCTGTGAACAAACGTGCCAGATGCGGCGCCAGCGCGGCACCGGCGCCACTGCCGCAGACCATCACCTTGCCGCCACTGGTGAGCGCCGCCAGCAGCGCAGCCGCGGCCTCGGCCACGGGCCGGGCCATGGTCTCCGCACAGCGGTAGAGCAGGTCTGCGCTGTCGAAGAACTGCTGCTGGATGCGCTGTTCAAGCATGGGCGGCATGATAGGCGAGCGCTTTTGCGCGCTCTGTGCTGCGTCGGTATCAGGATGCGTCGAAAGCAGCGGGCAGCCACTGGATCTTGTCGCCGTCGATGGCGACGACATCAAAGCGGCAAGGCGGTGGCGAGGCCAGCCGCTGCAGGTAGTGCTGCGCGGCGTAGACCAGGCTGCGCTGTTTGGCCGCGCCCACGCTGGCCGCCGCGCCGCCCTGCGCGTTGCCGGCGCGCGAGCGCACTTCCACGAAGACCAACGTGCCGTCTCGGTCACGCAAGATGAGGTCGATCTCCCCACCACGCGCCCGCGGCCCACGCGCCACCCGATAATTGCGCTGCACCAGCTTGAGGCCCTGGCGCTGCAGGTGCTGCAGTGCCAGCTCTTCGCCCTCCACGCCGCGCGCGGCGCCTTGCGACTTGAACATCACCCCCTCCACCTTGCTGCGCGCCGCTGAAGAAGCGGCGGGCGCACAGGCCTTTGCCGCCGGCGCACTCTACGTGGTCGCCACGCCCATAGGCAACCTGGCCGACGTGACGCTGCGTGCGGTGCATGTGCTGGCACGTGTGGACGCGGTGGCTTGTGAAGACACCCGCGTGGGCGCGCAGCTGCTGCGCCACCTGGGCCTGCACAAGCCGCTGCTGGCGCTGCATGCGCACAACGAACACGAGGCAGCCGCGGCCGTGCTGCAACGGCTGGTAGCGGGCGAGATGGTGGCCGTGATCAGCGACGCCGGCACGCCCGCCGTCAGCGACCCCGGCGCCGTGGTGGTGGCTGCTGCCGCCGCAGCGGGCCACCGCATCGTGCCCATCCCCGGGCCCAGCAGCGCGCTGGCGGCGCTCTGCGCGGCGGGTGATGTGCAAGGTGATGTGCAAGGCAGGGGCTTCACGTTCATCGGCTTCCTGCCGGCCAAGGGCGGCGACCGCCAGACCGCCTTGGCCGCCGTGCTGGGCGATGCGCGCACCCAGGTGCTGTTCGAAGCCCCACACCGCATGGACGACCTGCTGGCCGCGCTGGCCAGCAACGCGCCCACCCGCCGCGTGACGCTGGCGCGCGAACTGACCAAGCAGTTCGAAACCATCCACACCGCACCCGCCGCCGAGCTACCGGCCTGGCAGGCTGCCGACGCACACCGCGCCAAGGGCGAATTCGTGCTGGTGCTGCACGCGCTGCCGCCCGCCGCCGTGTCTGAAGAGGCGCTGGACCCGGCGACGGAACGCACGCTGCGCGTGCTGATGCGGGATCTGCCGCTGAAGCAGGCCGTGGCGCTGGCCGTGGACATCACCGGCGCGCCGCGCAACACGCTCTACACGCGCGCGCTGGTACTGCGCGACGCAGGCAAGGACGCCGATGCCGATTGAGTGGCTGCGGCGTCATGCCCAAGCCCGTGCCCACGGCCTGACGCCCGCCGCCCGCGCGCTGGTCTGGGCCGTGGCCAGTGGCGTGCTGTTCTGCCTGCTGAACGCCCTGATGCGCTACCTGGCGCAGCAGCTGCACCCGATGCAGATCCAGTTCCTGCGCTACCTGTTCGGCTTTGTGGTGCTGCTGCCGCTGTTGGTGCAGTCGGGCCTGGCTGCGTTCAAGCCCAACAACCTGGCTGGGCAGTTCTGGCGCGGTGCGGTGCACACGCTGGGCCTGGTGCTGTGGTTCCTGGCGCTGACGCACATCCCGCTGGCCGACACCACGGCCATCGGCTTCACCGGGCCCATCTTCATCATGCTGGGTGCGTGGTGGTTCCTGAAGGAGCCCATGCGCTGGGAACGCTGGGTGGCGACTGCTGTGGGTTTGGCGGGTGTACTGATCGTGCTGGGCCCCAAGATGAGTGGCAGCGGCGGCGGCTACCACTTGCTGATGCTGGCTTCGTCGCCCGTCTTCGCGGCGTCCTTCCTCATCACCAAGGTGCTGACACGCACCGAGAACACCAGCGTCATCGTGCTTTGGCAAGCCCTCACCGTGACGCTGTTCAGCCTGCCGGCCGCGCTGTGGGTGTGGCAGCCGCCTTCTGCGCTGCAGTGGGCCGGCTTCGTGCTGTGTGGCGCACTGGGCAGCACAGCACACTACTGCCTGACGCGGTCCTTCCGCGTGGCCGACATCTCGTCGACGCAGTCGCTGAAGTTCCTGGACCTGATCTGGTCCGCGGCCCTGGGCTGGGCGCTCTTTGGCGACGTGCCCGCGGAGACCACGCTGATCGGCGGCGCCGTCATCACCGCCGCCACGCTGTGGGCGGCGCGGCGGGAGGCGCGCCGCCACTTGAAAAGCGCGGCCTCCGACGCCGACACCAACCCGTAAGCCTGGATTACGGCTTGCCGGTGCCCGCGCTACTGGCGCCGGGCATGTGCTGGCGGTCGTGCTTCTGGTGGTGGATGTCCTTGCTGGCGGCGTCCTGCATGTGGTGGATCTTCTTGCGCTCGGCGGTCGTCACGGTGCCGTCGGCCTTGGCCTTCTGCTCAGCCACGGCAATGTGCTTCTGCTCACGTTCCAGGCGCAAGGTTTCGCGTGGGGTCAGCTGGCCGCTGGCCACGCCCTTGTCGATGCGCTGTTCCTGGTTGGCCTGGCGCTGGTCGATGCGCGGCGTGCCGGCGGGTGCCGAAGCCGCTTGAGCGAAAGCGGCGACGGAAGCCAGGCTCAGCGTGAGCGTGGCGATGGAGTTCATCAACTTCATGGTGGAGTCCTTGTTCGTGTGGGATTGTTGGGAGATCGCGGCGGCCGTGTCCAGACAACGCAGTGCGGCCCGGGGCGGCGCACTGCTGCGGGTGAAGGTCGCGTAAAGAAGCGCGAAGGCCTGGAACCACGCGTGACAAGGGCCGACTCCTAGAATGAGCCGCTTTCCCGCAGGCCCTGCCCAGGTGAACACCCATGATCAGCCGTGAACCCACACTCGAACGCCTGGCCACTGCACAGCAGCTGATGCTGGAGCCCTTCGGCCTGTCCGAGGCCACCATGGCCCAAGCGCTGGCGCTGATCGGCGAACACCGTGTGGACGACGCCGACCTCTACTTCCAGACCACCCGCCACGAAGGCTGGAGCCTGGAAGAAGGCATCGTCAAGAGCGGCAGCTTCAGCATCGACCAGGGTGTGGGCGTGCGTGCCGTGGCCGGCGAGAAGACGGCCTTCGCCTATTCCGACGACCTGAGCGTGGAGTCGCTGATGGACGCCGCACGCACGGTGCGCACCATTGCCGCCGCCGGCCAACACAAGCGCATCAAGCTGGCACGGCCGGCCAAGGCGGCGAAGAGCCGCCTGCTCTACGCGCCCACCGACCCCATAGGCACGCTGGACAGCACGCAGAAAGTGGCGCTGCTGGAGCGTGTGGAAAAGCTGGCCCGCGCCAAGGACCCGCGTGTGGCCCAGGTGATGGCCAGCGTGGGCGCGGAATACGACGTGGTGCTGGTGGCACGCGCCGACGGCACACGCGCGGCCGACGTGCGGCCGCTGGTGCGGCTGAGCGTCACCGTCATCGCCGAACAGACGGTGAAGGGCGAAGTGCGCCGCGAAGTGGGTAGCGGCGGCGGCGGTGGCCGTTTCGGCCTGGGCTACTTCACCGACGCCATCATCGAAGAGTACGTGAGCCACGCCGTCAACGCGGCGCTGACCAATCTGGACAGCCGCCCGGCCCCGGCCGGCGATATGCCCGTGGTGCTGGGCCCGGGCTGGCCCGGCGTGCTGCTGCACGAGGCCGTGGGCCACGGCCTGGAAGGCGACTTCAACCGCAAGGGCAGCAGCACCTTCGCCGGGCGTGT